>CAMAYS010000014.1:0-24692 GCA_945862545.1 Bifidobacterium breve
TGGAAAGCCCATTTTTGTCGCCCGAACAAGTGCTGAAAATAGCCAAGCAGGGAGCACGCAACGGATGCCACGAAGCGCTTTTTACTTTAGGCGAAGCTCCCGAAGAAAAATATCAAGTTGCGCGTGATTGGCTCACCGAGCATGGCTACGCATCAACGATCGAATACCTCGTCGCAATGTGCAAGTTAGTACTTGAAGAAACTGGACTACTCCCCCACGCCAACGCTGGAGCATTGAGCAAAGAAGAACTTGCGAGTTTGCGACCTTTCTCGCCGAGCCAAGGAATGATGGTGGAAACATTGCGCCATGATTTGGCCTGTCATCGTGGCGCCCCCGACAAAGACCCAGAACGCCGTTTGGCAACGCTCAACTTTGCTGGAGAATTGCATATTCCGTTTACGACTGGGATTTTGGTCGGCATCGGCGAAACACGCGCCGATCGCATTGCTGCCCTCGTTGCGATTCGTGATTCACACCAAGCACACATGGTCAATGGGCGCGGGCATGTGCAAGAAGTGATCGTGCAAAACTTCTTGCCTAAACCCCGCACCGGCATGCAACACGAAGACGCCTGCCCGACCGACGAGTTCTTATGGTCTATCGCCGTGGCGCGCATCATCTTGCCACCCGACATTCATCTTCAAGCCCCACCAAACCTCAGCGACGACTTCGCTCCCCTACTTGATGCCGGCATTGACGACTGGGGCGGGGTTTCGCCTGTGACCGCTGATCACGTCAACCCAGAACGCCCGTGGCCTGACCTCGATATTCTACGAACCGTTACCGAGTCTCGGGGTCTAGTTTTGGCGCCGCGACTCACCCTGTACCCCGAGTACATCGTCAGTACGCCACACAGTCTCTCCCTTGACACGGCACGCCGTTTCAATCCTGCACAAAATCCGTGGATTGATGTGAATCTGCGCTTTCCGATTCTCGATCGTTGCGACGCCGAAGGACTGGGACGCGATGATCCCGGCGCCGTGTGGCCAGAGAAGGTGACTGCTGCTGACGTCGTTCTCGACGGTGCTGAAGTGGTACTTGTCGGTCATCGTTCGACTCAGTGGTACAGCGGAAGCAATAACAAGCCGCCCTTAATCATTGGCGCAAGAAATGACACATCGCTGAACCCCAACTCGCGAGTTGGTGAAATTATTGCTGGTCATCGCTCCGGTCAAGAACTTGGCGAACAGGAGATCATTGACTTATTTCGTGCCCGTGGACCCGAGGTTTTGGCGATTGCCGAATACGCCGATCATCTCCGCGAGATGACGGTCGGCGATCAGGTCACGTGGGTACATAACCGCAACATCAATTACACCAATGTCTGCACCTTCAAATGTAAGTTTTGTGGATTCTCTAAGGGTCCACTATCGCTGAACTTGCGTGGTACGCCGTATCTCTTAACTCTTGATGACATTGCTCAACGAGCTGTTGAAGCATGGAACATGGGGGCTACTGAGGTCACCTTGCAAGGTGGAATTCACCCAGATTTTGATGGTGACTACTACTTGCATGTGACTCAAGCAGTCAAAGATGCAGTCCCTGAAATGCATGTCCACGGATTCACGGCATTGGAAATTACTGAGGGTGCAAAACGCAATGGTGAAGATTTACACACCTATCTGACCAAGATGAAGAAAGCGGGACTGGCCTCGTTGCCTGGAACCGCTGCAGAAATTCTTGACGATGAGGCACGCGCCGTGCTGTGTCCCGACAAGGTCAATACCGAAGAGTGGCTTGAATGTCACCGTGTTGCCCACGAAATAGGACTGCACTCCAACATCACCATCATGTACGGAAGTGTTGAGCATCCAGAACATTGGGCGCGACATATGATTCGTACTCGTGATTTGCAAAAGATCACCGGTGGATTCACTGAATTCATTCCCCTGCCGTTCGTGCACATGGCGTCACCGATTTATTTGCAGAAGCGTTCACGGCGTGGACCGACTTTCCGTGAGACGATTTTGATGCATGCCATTGGCCGCATGGCCTACCACGGACTCATTGACAACGTTCAGGTCAGTTGGGTGAAAATTGGCGTCGAAGGTGCTCGCCAATTACTGCGCTCTGGCTGCAATGACATCGGTGGAACTTTGATGGACGAAAACATCAGCCGTGCCGCGGGGGCCAATCACGGTCAGAAGATGAGCGAAGATAGTTTTCAGGCTTTGGTGGCACCACTCGGACGAAAACTCGCCCAGCGAAACACTGCCTACGCTTTACTTACGCCCTAGACAAAATCTCTGATGCGTTGGCAACATCGATCGCTAACTGGGTTTTCATTTCCTCAAGACCAGCAAACTTTTGCTCACCGCGTAAGCGAGTAACAAAGCGCAACATCGCAACCTCGCCGTAGAGATCAAGATCAGTTTCGCCGATGATATGTGCCTCAATCAATGAAACCGGTGCATTTTCATAGAAGGTTGGTCGTCGTCCAATATTGATGGCACACGGATACATCTCTTCTTTCCCAGCGACTAGACGCACATACCATGCGGCGTACACCCCATCTGCAGGAACACACATCGTGACTGGTACCTCAACATTGGCTGTCGGAAAACCAATGGTTCGGCCACGTTGATCGCCATGGGCCACAGTCCCGCGGATCTCAAAAATGTGGCCAAGATTACGATTAGCGTCCTCAATATCACCTTGAGTAATCAACTCTCGAATAAAAGTTGAACTTGCTACGGAGCCATCAGACACGGTCAAGAGTTGCAAAGGTTCGACCTTGAAACCATAGCGATGACCCAACTCACGAAGTAGCGCCACATTTCCAGCGCGAGCCTTTCCAAAGTGGAAGTCCTCCCCAACAACGATGGTGTCAACTTTCAAACAATCCACCAGTACCCGCCTCACAAAATCCTCTGGTGACTCGGCGGCTTGTTGCTGATCAAAGGTGACCACGGCAACGGCATCCAACCCTGTCTGGGCTAGGAGTTCCATCTTCTGGGCGTGATCAGTGAGCAATTTAGGGGCTGACTCGGGCCGAACTAACGACGCTGGATGACGATCAAAGGTCACGAGAACTGACTGACAGCCAGATTCATTCGCTTCGGCAACGACCTGATCAATGACGAGACGATGACCCACATGCAAGCCGTCATAGGCCCCAATAGTGACAATGCTTCGCGTCTCCACATGGTCCCACGCTGGAGTGGAAAAATTGTCGATCACCTGCACATCGGCAACGATACTCGCCGAGCGAGAAATTCTCATATCTCGGCCACGATGTCAACTGGGGGTGATGAAGACGATCAACGGACGAGCCATACCATCGCCAACTTTCGGATGAGCAAAAGGCTCGTACACCGCAATGAGGTTGTCATTGGCGTCCACAATGGCCCATGGGGCTGGACCCGAGTTGACAAATGTTGCTTCGGGCAACACCTTGCCGTAGGAAACCGCTATGCGTACCTCATCGTCAGCGTCAAAACGCGAAAGTCCGCGCACGCATTCAAGTACTGGTTGGAGAAATGAGTGGGCGTTGTCAGGAGTCAGGTCATCCAACGTGACGGTGTCAGAAATACCAAAACGGCCAATCGATGTTCGCCGCAGATCACACAAGTGGGCGCCACCGCCCATCAATCTTCCTAAGTCAGAGGCCAAAGTTCGAATGTACGTTCCCGAGGAGCAGGCAACATCAATATCGATGAGGTTTCCACGCACCGCCATTACTTTGAATGAATGCACCGTCACTGGACGAGCCTCACGCTCAATCTCAATTCCAGCGCGCGCCAATTCATGAAGACGTTGACCATCAACTTTGAGGGCCGACACCATCGGTGGCACTTGCATAATGTGTCCCAACAGCTGTTGATTGACATTCCCATCAACGATTTCTTGAACCATCTCAATTGTCAGCCGAGAAATGATCTGCGACATGTCATAGGTGGCTGTCACCTCACCTGCCGCATCCAATGTTGTGGTCTCGCTACCAAGAACAACGGTTCCGGTATATGACTTTGATGTTGTCGGTTGACCATCAATCGTGACATTGTCCAAAAAGCGCAGCAAGCGTGTGGCGTCTCCAACACCGAGCAACAGCACACCTGTGGCATCGGGATCTAGGGTTCCGGAATGCCCGACCTTGCGTTCACCCAACAAGCGACGCGCCCGATCAACCACATCGTGACTAGTCATGCCAGCGGGCTTGTCAACGACAAGCAGGCCATGTACCTGTGCGGGCTTACGCCTCGCCACTGATATCTACATCACTATCGAAAACAGCATCATCAGTTTCAAGATCGTCGAGCCCTGGTTCATCAACGAAGATTTTCTTCTGCACATAATTATCTTCATTGACTGTGGCTTCGCGACTCGGACTTGGATTTTCTCGCAAGATCTTCTCAATTCGCTCAGCCGAACGAATCACATCATCAGGACGGAACGACAAAATCGGAGTCTTTTTAGCGCGCACTTGCTTAGCAATGGCACTTTGTAGACGCTTGCGATGATCGGTGAATGCTTCGAGGATCGGATCATCCCCATCCTCACCCGATAGTGAATCGAAATGGACGATCCCACGGTTCATTTCTGGATCCACATCAACACGCGTAATGGTCACAAACTCAAGGCGTTCATCGTCAATACGAACCAATTCGTCCGCTAGAACTTCGCGCAATGTTTCACCCAGACGCGCTGAACGTGGGTAGGGGTGGGTTGTGGCGTTGCGAGAAGGCGTGCGGGACTTGGAAGATCGCGCCGAGGGCCTATTCATATGCTTAACGCTATCGCTAAGACCTGTTTAATGCGAGTCATAACAACTAGTCGAAGACAGGAGAAGCCCGCAGTGTGCGCTTAAGTTCGCTCACTCCAGGGGTCGTGGCCACGACCTCAATGGCATCCCATAATGTGAGTGCCTCTGACCCACGCGGGATCCGCGAGATGACTGGTCCAAAAAACGAACCTTCGTTTTCTTGCCCGGGACGAAAGGTGAGAATCGGAGTACCGACATCTTTGCCCGTACGAGAAAAAGCCAGATCAGTATCACTTGCGATACGTTCGTCAAAACTTTCGTCAAAAGCTGAGCCGATCAAAGACTTAACTTCCGCTTCAGAAAAATTTGCCACTGCCAAAGCTTCAGAAATGAATGACTCACTGCGTGCAGCGAAATCATCGCGCCGTTTCATGTTGTGAGTTTGTGTACCAATCGCAGTATAGAAATCGCCGACACGTTCGTTGCCGAAAGAACCTTCAATCGCCACCGAGACACGTAGTGCCTCATGGCCCATGGCGTGCCAACGCTTATACTGATCGCCGTACCAATCCGCTGTATTCGTGGCATTAATCAACTTCAGAGAAATGAAACGCCAGCGAACTTCGTAGCTGCGAAGAGATTGAACCTCGACCACCCAGCGCGAGGTGATCCATGCCCATGGGCACACTGGGTCGAAAAAGAACTCAAGGTCAGTCATTGTGCGTCTTTAGGTCCGAACGACGAGTTTGTCTTCAAAGGTTTCAATCAAATCGCCAGGCTTGAGGTCCTGGAAATCGCTGAGTCCGATTCCGCATTCAAAGCCCTCACGAACTTCGCGAACGTCATCCTTGAAACGGCGCAACGATGTGATCGCTCCCTTCCAGATGATGACGCCCTCACGAATGAAGCGCACCTTCGTACCACGGTTGATCTGACCACTGCGGACATAACAACCAGCGATAGCCCCAAGTTTGGGAACTCGGAAGATGTCGCGCACTTCAGCTTCACCGGTGACGATTTCTTCGTACTCCGGCGCCAACATGCCAACCATCGCGCTTTCAATATCTTCAAGGAGTTTGTAGATGATTTCGTAGGAACGAATTTCCACATGTTCCGCTTCAGCCAGGTCACGGGCCTTGCGATCCGGACGAACATTGAAGGCGATAATCGTCGCATTAGTTGCCGCAGCAAGCGTGATGTCGTTTTCGGTCACTCCGCCGACAGCGCGATGCACGAATGCCAATTTGACTTCATCGCGCTCAAGTCGCCGCAGACTTTCGGTCACTGCTTCCAGCGATCCTTGAACATCGGCCTTTAAAACCAGATTCAAAGTAGCCACTTCTCCAGCCTGAATCTGTGAGAAAACGTCTTCAAGTTTCACACCACGCTGTACGCGAGCATCACCACGCTGAGCCTTGGCTCGCAATCGATGTTCGCGCGCCTCACCAACAGTGCGGGCCGTTTTTTCATCGGGAGCAACTCGGAACTCATCGCCAGCCTGAGGCACGGTCGACAAACCGAGTACTTGCACTGGAGTCGATGGACCAGCTTCTTTAATCTGCTGACCTTTGTCGTCGATCATGGCACGAACGCGACCCCACGCACCACCAGCAACGATTGGATCGCCAACACGTAGCGTTCCTTTGTCAACTAGAACAGTCGCCACTGGTCCGCGACCAGTATCAAGATTGGCTTCAAGGACAACGCCTTTGGCGCGACCTGTCGGATTGGCTGTCAGTTCTTCAACTTCGGCAACAATCGTGAGTTGCTCAATGAGGTCGTCAACGCCCAGGTTTTGTTGGGCTGACATTTCAACACAAATCGTGTCGCCACCCCATGACTCAGGTACCAGTTGCTGTTCTGCCAACTGAGCAAGAACTCGCTGGACATCGGCATTTTCTTTATCAACCTTGTTGATCGCCACAACCATCGGCACACCAGCCGCGCGGGCGTGGCTAATAGCTTCAATAGTTTGCGGCATGACACCATCGTCTGCTGCAACCATCAGAACGACGATGTCAGTGACTTGTGCACCACGGGCACGCATTTGCGTGAACGCTGCGTGACCAGGGGTGTCAATGAAGGTGACCTTCTTGCCATTTTGTAGAACTTGATATGCCCCAATATGTTGTGTGATTCCACCAGCTTCACCGGCGACAACATTGGCGTTGCGAATTTTGTCCAACAGAGTGGTCTTACCATGGTCCACGTGACCCATGACGGTGATCACGGGTGGACGCAACTCTTGTGCAGCCTCGTCTTCGTCGTCGCTGTCATCAAACAACGCCTGCAATTCCATCTCTTCTTGTTGACCTGGCTCGACCAATAAGATCTCGGCGCCAATTTCAATCGCGAAGAGTTCCATTTGCTCATCGTTCAATGTCATGGTGGCGGTGATGATTTCACCGTTCTTAAATAAGAATCGAACAACGTCGGCAGCCGTGCGGTTCAAACGTGGCCCGAATTCTTGCGAAGATACGCCACGCTCAATAACGACAGTGCCCTCAGGGACTGGAGCCGAGTCTTCGCTATAAGCGATCGTTGATGCCTGTAGATCATCTTCACCACGACGACGACGACGACCACCACTGCGCGGAGCACGTCGGCCCCCACTTGGTCGTGGACCTCCAGGTCGGCCAGGGCCGCCACCAGGACGACCGCCACCTGGACCACCAGGCGCGCCACCAGGAGCACCAGGTGCACCGCCAGGACCGCCGGGACCACCAGGACGCGGGGCGCCAAATGCGCCAGCAGGACGCGGACCAGCACCAGGACGCGGGGCGCCGTAAGCACCAGCGGGACGAGGAGCCCCAGTACGCGGACCACCGTAACCAGTTCCACTTGGACGAGCGCTAGGAGCAGGTGCCGTGCGGGGACCACCAGGTGGCGGGGGCACAGGGCGACCCGTGGCACTCATCGGACGACCGGGTGGCGGGGGCACAGGGCGACCCGTCGGGCTCACTGGACGACCGGGTGGTGGCGGAGTCTGACGAGCAGTGGGGGCAGCCGGTGCTCCACCAGCCGCAGCCGGACGCGCCAAAGAATCAGTTCGATCACTTGCAGGTGGACGAGGAGACTCGCGTGTCACATCGCGGGGTGCCTCGCGAGGCGTAGTCGTTCGCGCGGAAGTCACCGTGCCGGATTTGGCCACAGGAATCTCGACAACGGGTGCCACAACGACAGGGGCAACAACAGGTTTCTCAACGACCGGCTTAACAACTGGTGCCTCAACGACAGGAGCAACAACGACAGGTGCCACAGCAGGTTTCTCAACGACCGGCTTAACAACTGGTGCCTCAACGACAGGAGCAACAGCTTTGGCCGCCGCCTTCTTGACTGGCTTTTCCTCTTCAACGACAACGTCGCGTACGAGACCTGCCAATTGTGCTTTGCGCTTGAGCATCGGCACGAAAGCCTCAACGAGCGTCGATTGTGGAGTCTTGGCTGCCACATTATTGGCTTTGCACAATTCCAACATCTCGGCATTTGTCATGCCGAGTGATTTCGCTAAATCGCTTACTTTAACCTTGTTATTTGCCACGCGGCGTTCAGTCCTTCGTTGTTTCGAACGCCGGTGACTCCGGCGCTGATTTAGAGTTTCATGGTTGTGCGGCTCGTGTGAGTTGACGAGTAGTACTTATTTTGATTGCTAAAGCCTGACGCGTCGAGGACTGAGTTTTCCAGGCTCGATCAAAGGCACGAGTTTTTGTAGCCGCAGCGATACACGTTGCAGATTCATTGCAGATCCATGCACCGCGTCCGCTTGATGTGCGCGAGGCAACAGGTTGGCCTACGCCATTAGGCACGTAACGTGTCAGTAACTGCTGTTCTTTTCGAGAACGGCAGCCCACGCACGTGCGTATCGGGTGAGTCAACATCGTCATCAGGCGATCAGACCTCTCCCTCGGGCGGAGTGACGACTTCAACATCAACTGCATCAGGAGAATCAACTGCATCAAGTGCTGTTGCCTTTTCCCATTCTTCCAAGCTCATGATCGAACCATCGCCAGCGTGGAATTCCTGTGCTCCCGTCTCGGCGTTAGCAACCCATTCACCTTCGGCATATTCAATGATCCCATTGACCTCGTTGTAATGTTGAGTCTCACTCTTAATGTCGATACGTACACCAACTAAACGGGCTGCAAGGCGGGCATTTTGGCCTTCCTTACCAATCGCCAATGGGAGTTGGAAATCGGGCACGATGACATCTGCCTGCGAGCGATCATCACTCAAGAGAACCTGCGTGACCTTGGCGGGCGAAAGTGCTTTAGCGATGAAATCAGCAAGATCGTCGCTGAAAGGAATGATGTCAATCTTTTCCTGATTGAGTTCGTTAACAACCATGCGAACTCGTCCACCACGGGCTCCGACGCATGCGCCTACGGGGTCGACATTACTGTCGTTGGAGTGCACCGCGATTTTGGTGCGATGCCCTGGTTCACGGGCGCAGGCTTTGATCTCCACGACGCCATCAGCGATTTCCGGAACTTCAAGTTCGAACAAACGCTTGATGAGACCGGGGTGAGTACGACTGACAACGATCTGAGGACCTTTGTCGCTTCGACGAACTTCCACGATGTATGCCTTAACGCGAGTTCCCGCAGTGGCACGCTCAAAGGGAACTTGTTCACTTTGTGGCATCAGTGCTTCAACTTTTCCTAAATCAAGCAGAGCATAACGATTATCGTTTTGCTGAATGATGCCCGTGACAACATCGCCTTCGCGGTTGGCGTACTCTTCGAACTTCTTATCGCGTTCGGCTTCACGGATACGCTGACCCATCACCTGACGGAATGTCTGAGCCATAATGCGACCGAGTTCACCGGCATCGGGAGTGTCATCGCGTGGATTCACCCAGTTGCCATCTTCGTCAATGTCGTAGGCCATGAAACTAATTTCAATAGTGTCAGGATCCAGCCCAACCTCTACTTCTTCAGCCGAACCTGGGCGACGCTTATAAGCGGTCGCCAAAGCCTCGACGATCACCTGCAATAAGGTCTCTTCAGAGATATTTTTTTCATTCGCCAAATGGCGGATGGCTTCTCGCTTGTCGGCATTACTCTTGTCGGCATTACTCATGACTCTGCTGACTCCTGGTCCTCGTAACTAGCTATTTCTTGTACTGACTCGTCGTGCCCTAAATCTGTATCTAGATCTTCTAGGTCGTCGCAGCGATCTAGAAAATCATCGATTTCTTGCTCTGAGTCTGCCGTGGAAGCAGGCAAACTGCTCATAATGCCTGACTTTGATGTGTCTTTAGCGGCAGATTTCTTACTCGCACCCTTCACGCCCCCAGCGCCAACGCCCTTGCCAGGCTTGGGTTGGGCTTGCCATACAAAAACCGTCTTGGCCCGATCAATGCGATCGTAGGGAACGACTCGTTCCTCGCCATTGGCTAGCCGAAGTAAGAAAGTCTCCACTCCCGCGGATTCGATGACGCCCGTGAGGCGACGTTCACCGTTGAGTACATCACTCAAACGAACGGCCGCCGTCTTGCCCACTTCACGCTGGAAATGCCGAGGTAAACGGAGGTTTCTCTCAAGGCCAGGACTGGAAACTTCAAGGGTGTAATGACCTGGTACAGGGTCATCATGATCAAGTTCACGTGAAATCAGTCTGGTGCAACGCGACAACTGGTCGACATCAATGCCGCCGGGCGAGCCGGGGGGCGTATCAACGGTGATTTTGACGATTCCACCGTTGTACTCAAGGTCGTAAAGTTCTAGACCCAAATCAGTCATCACTGGAGCAATTAACGCCTCAATTCGCTGGGATACCTGATTTTCAGACATTAATTCACCTCCATTTATGCTCATTTGCCAAGTCATTACTGAACCAACTCACCCTAAAGAATAAAAAAGACGTGGGTTTGAGCCCACGCCTTAAGACCCACCGAAATGGAAATTCTCTTCAGACTCTCCCATCATACAAGGACAACAGCCCCACGGCTCAGAAGTCACGAGGTCCGCAAGTAGCCTGAGACTATGTTGCGTTTGTCCAGCCTGTTCGTTCGTACTCTGCGGGAGAACCCTTCAGACGCCGAAGTAGCCAGCCATCAATTAATGGTCCGCGCTGGCTATATCCGCCGCGCTGCGCCGGGGGGCTACACCTGGCTTCCTTTGGGCTGGAATGTCTACCGCAATGTGGAGCGCATCGTACGCGAGGAGATGGACGCTGCAGGGTTCCAAGAGGTCCACTTTCCTGCCCTGTTACCCCGCGAACCGTACGAGGCGACAAACCGCTGGACTGAATATGGACCCAACTTGTTTCGCCTCCAAGACCGTCGGGGCGTCGATTATCTTCTCGGACCGACCCACGAAGAAATGTTTACCCTGCTGGTCAAAGATCTCTACAGCAGTTACAAAGATTTACCGCTGAGCATCTATCAAATTCAGACGAAGTTCCGCGATGAGGCCCGTCCGCGCGCTGGGTTGCTTCGTGGACGCGAGTTCGTGATGAAGGACTCCTACAGTTTTGATATTGATGACGCCGGTTTAGCGGCAAGTTACGATGCCCATCGGGTGGCGTACATCGCCACCTTTCAACGACTCGGCTTACCTTTCGTCATTGTCTCGGCAATGTCTGGTGCGATGGGTGGATCCAAGTCTGAAGAATTCTTGGCTCCTCTTGAGGCTGGCGAAGATACTTTCGTGCGCTGCACTTCGTGCGACTACGCCGCCAACACAGAAGCCGTGACGGTTCCCATACCGACGAATCTTTCGACGATAGACATAAGCAAACTTCCTTCAGCGAGAGTGGTCGACACACCCGATACAGCAACGATTGCCACGTTGGTTGATCTGCTCAATACGCGTGCTGATCTTAAAATTGATCGTGAGTGGACACCAAGTGACACATTGAAAAATGTCATCGTGATGTTGCGTCATCCAGATGGTCGTCGTGAACCCTTGGCCATCGGTGTTCCTGGTGATCGCGATGTTGACATGAAGCGCCTCGAAGCCCAAGTGGGTCCCGCTGAACCCGAAGCATTTACTGAAACAGATTTCGCCGCCTACCCAGCGTTGGTCAAGGGGTACATCGGACCAGACGCTCTTGGCAGTGATTCGCCTTCAAAGATTCGTTACCTAGTTGATCCGCGCATTCATCATGGTTCACCTTGGGTAACTGGGGCAAACAAAATCGGTCAACATGTGGTGGGTCTTGTTGCAGGTCACGACTTCACTGCGGACGGCACCATTGAAGCTGCCGATGTTCGGCCTGGCGATATGTGTCCCCAATGCGCCGCTAAAAACGGCTCAGGAACTTTGGAAATGGCTCGCGGAATTGAAATAGGTCACATTTTCCAATTGGGACGTAAATACGCCGAAGCATTGAATCTCACCGTGCTTGACCAAAATGGCAAACAGGTCGTTGTCACTATGGGAAGTTACGGCATTGGTGTATCTCGCGCTGTTGCTGCCATCGCCGAAGCGACACTTGATGACATTGGTTTATGTTGGCCACGCGAAGTCGCCCCTGCCGATATTCATATCGTGATTGCTAGCAAAGGTAGAGACAACATCACTGATGAAGCAGAACGGATTGCCAGCGAACTTGAAACTGCTGGAGTGCGAGTGCTCATTGATGATCGCACCACGGTTTCACCTGGCGTGAAGTTCAAAGATGCCGAATTGATCGGCATCCCGACAATCGTGGTCATTGGTAAAGGTCTCACCGATGGTGTTGTCGAAGTACGCGACCGTTCCACTGGCGAACGTAGCGATGTGCCAATCGGTGATGTTGTGAGAACTCTGCGTCAGTTGTGTGGACGGTCAGGTATCTAAATATGAAGCTGGTGCGCGGTGTTTTACAGCACTACTCATGGGGTGACAAGCAAGCAATCCCCCACCTTCTCAACCTTGAGCCTGATGGTCGCCCGTGGGCAGAATTATGGTTCGGTACCCACCTCGGTGGATCATCAAAAATGCTCGACGTTGATGACCACGCTTCAGTGCCTCACTCGCGCGGCTCCGTTGATGAAACTGGCGGGCAATCAACTCCGTTGATATCAACATCGGGTGAGTTGCCATTTTTGCTCAAAGTTTTAGCCGCCGCCGAACCGCTTTCACTGCAGGCGCATCCATCACTCGAGCAGGCCAAGAATGGCTATGCCCGAGAAAATCGATTGGGCGTTCCAGTGAGTAACTCGCGACGCATTTACCGTGATCCGTTTTCCAAACCAGAACTCCTCTGTGCTCTTGGCCCATTTGAAGCATTCTGTGGGTTTCGCGAGCCAACAATATCTGTCGACTTGTTGCACTCAATCGGAAGCGGAGCATCAGTCTTGGCGCGTTTGCTGACCGACCACGACCTCAATCATCTCCTGCACTACATATTCAGCGGGACAGAAGAAATTCGCATACTTCTCACTGACGTTGTTGAAGCATGTGCACAACATGATTCGCCACATGCAGTGTGGGTCACGCGTTTAAATACTCGCTACCCCAATGACCCAGCGGTCGTGGCAAGTTTGCTCCTCAACCATGTCATCTTGAGAGCCGGCGAAGCGTTGTACCTTGATCCTGGAAACTTGCATGCTTACCTCAGTGGAACTGGGGTTGAGGTCATGGGATCAAGCGACAATGTGGTTCGATGCGGACTCACAAATAAACACGTTGATATCAACGAGTTGTTAGCAACTGTGATTGCCCGCCCTCTCCCCGACCCAGTTTTGCGACCTAAGCCTGTGAGACGCACCGACACTGGCCATCTGTGGCGTTACGAAACGCCTCATGCCCCATTTCAACTTTCCATCCACCAAATCAACGGTACTGAAACCCTGCGCTCGCAAACCCGCGAGTTGATCTTGTGCGGAGTTGGTCGCACCGACCGATTGCACCGGGGTGAAGTTTGCTATCTCGGTCCCGACGAAGAAATCACTCTCACAGGCAAAGCAACTTTGTTTCGCGTCGACGAGTCCTCAAGCCAGTAGTCGCTCTCAACTCTTTTTGCGGATCTCTACTATTCGTTCGTTTGAGCGATTCACGTCATCGCCTTGGGCATCAAGCAACATCGATCGATCCTTAGCGGCTTCGCGTTCGGCTTTCTTTGTATCAACACGCGCGATGGCCGCCTCTGCGCCGTGCTCATGGATGAACTCCGCCCACTCCACGAGAGCTTCAACCATTTCACTCTCTGGCACAACGGCAACATTTCGACCTTTGACAAAGAGGTGTCCGCGCTTATTCCCAGCAGCAATTCCTAGATCGGCTTCGCGAGCTTCTCCAGGCCCATTAACAACACAACCCATCACAGCAACTTGCAGAGGGATCTTTCGTTCACCGAAAGCCAACATTGCACGATTGGCCACATCAATCACGTCAATCTCCGCTCGACCACAACTAGGACACGCAATGAGATCAACGTTTTTGCGTTCGCGCAGCCCGAGAGCCTCAAGCAACTGGCGTCCAGCACGCGCCTCTTCAACGGGATCTGCAGTCAAGCTGTAGCGAATCGTGTCACCAATACCTTCCAGTAACAATGCAGCGATACCCGCAGTCGCTTTCAGTAAACCATTCGGCAATGGGCCCGCCTCAGTGACACCGAGATGCAATGGGTGATCAGTCACTTCACTGAGTTGGCGATATGCCTCAACCATGAGCGGAACATTCGATGCCTTGACGCTGATCTTGATTTGATCAAAACCCACTTCATCAAAATAAGCAATCTCTCTCAGAGCTGATTCAACCATCGCCTCCGCGGTTACTTTGCCTCCGTACTTGTCATACAGTTCGGGATCAAGCGATCCACCGTTGACACCAATACGAATGGAGATGCCCCGATCGCGGGCCTCAGATGCCACAGCCTTGATGTGTTCAGGACGACGAATATTCCCTGGGTTAAGTCGCAGACCATGGACGCCGGCCTCCATCGCCGCCAAGGCCATTTTGTACTGATGATGAATGTCAGCAATGATTGGCACAGGAGACCGTGGGATGATTTGCGCGAGGCCTTCTGCAGCCTCAATCTCATTGCATGTGCAACGGACGATGTCACAACCCGCAGCAGCCAGAGCGTAAATCTGTTGCAGAGTGCCTTCAACATCAGCGGTCTTAGTGATCGTCATTGACTGCACCGTGATCGGCGCTCCACCGCCAACAGGAACTTTACCGACCATGATTTGACGACTTGGGCGACGCTGCGTCAAGGACCAGGGAGGGGTTGATGATTCAGGGGACATTGATTGCATTCTGCCAGCGATTAGAAGGGTCGTGTGATGTCGAGGTACAAACCAGTGAAAGTCAGAAATAGCAACAAGGTGATGACCACCACCGTGAGCGGCCACATTTTCTCCACATCGGCGTGATGACGGTGACCTTTTCGACTGCGAATTCGTTCGTACGTGGCAATAGCGGCGTGACCACCATCAAAGGGGAGGAAAGGTAAAAGATTGAATATGCCGATGAAAAGGTTGATCGAGGCCAATATCTCAAGGACACCGTATAAGCCATCGCGATCACCGATATCGCCTGCAACCTGAGTGATCCCGACGACAGTCGTCGGTCGTGAATTGGGATCCGCTTGCGAATCGGTGAGCTGAGACCACTGGTTTTCTGGGTTGAGAATGGTGCCAATTCCCTGAATCGTGCGCCCCATACCATCAAGAAGATCAGAAGTCATATGAGTCGTCGCAGAAAACAAACTCAGTTTCTGGCGACCGATACTGTTCGTTCCAACACCGAGAAATCCAACCCCAGTTCCATCCTCACCGGGACGAGCAACCAAAGTAACACGCGCTGATTCTTGTGAGTCCTGATGAATGAAGCCCACCGACACCTCATCACCGACAGATGAAGCAGCCATCAATGAGCGGAAATCATCGCTGGTTTCCAAAATCACGCCGTTGATTGAAATGATTTCATCACCTGGAGTGATGCCCGCTTGAGCAGCAGGTGATCCCTCGGTGAGTCCAAGAACTTCAATGCGTCCAGTTTCTTGGTAGCGACCTCCGGCGGTATATACAAACATCATGATCAGCACAGCGATGATGATGTGCATCAGCGAACCAGCAGTGATCACTAAGAGTCGCCACCTATAGGGCTTTGCAGAATAGGCGACTTGTTCATCGCCGTCATCGACGGGATCAAGATTGTTCATCCCCACGATGCGCACGAATGCCCCTAGGGGAAGAGCCCGAACTCCGTACTCAACACCGTTGCGATGCGTGCTCCAAATTTTGGGCCCAAATCCCATGAAGAACTGCGTGCGTTTCATTCCCGCCCATCCAGCAGTCTTGAAGTGTCCAAGTTCATGCAGGAAAACCGAGAGCAATAAGCCCACAACGAGAACCAAACTCCATACATTGCTGATGCCAAGCCAGATCAACAGAGCAAGAACCGTGAGACCAGATAGCACTCCCGTCAATCGACTGGGTTGCGATGGATTGCCGTTGGGATCATCATTAACCGCGCCACCGGCCATCATCTCTTCTCGTAAAGAACGATACAAACTCATACAAGTAGAACTTTACGGGCTGTTTCACGACCGACACGGTCAGCCTCAATGATCTCGCTGCTCGTGAGCGTGCCATCTGTCGCCTCATAGGCCTGCATTGACGACTCAACAACAGCCGCAATATCTGGCCACTTCAATAATCCCGCCAAAAAGGCTTCAACGGCGACCTCATTAGCAGCCGACAAGAACGCTGGCGCAGTGCCCCCAGCGCGACCCGCCTGATACGCCAAAGTCAAACAACGGAAGGTCTCCAGATCAGGTTCTTCAAAATCAAGTCTCGATAATGCAGACCAATCAATTCGCCCGAAGGCCGTCAAGGCACGATGTGGATGCGCTAAGGCGTATCCAATGGGTAAGCGCATATCCGGCAGGCTCAATTGGGCGATAGTGCTGCCGTCACTGAACTCAACCATCGAGTGAACAATCGATTGCGGATGAACGACTACTTCGATGCGGGAATAATCAACACCAAATAATTCGTGGGCCTCAATAACTTCCAGACCCTTATTCATCAGCGTCGAGGAGTCAATCGTGATCTTTGGACCCATGCTCCACGTTGGATGTGCGAGAGCCTGATCAACAGTGACATCGGCGAGGTCTTGTTTTGATCGACCGCGAAATGGACCACCGCTGGCAGTCAAGACGAGACGCGCTACTTCAACATCTGGACGCACAGTTGAGCGCAGACATTGATGGATTGCACAGTGTTCGCTATCCACAGGAATAATTTCTGCACCTCGCACCGCACGCAAAGGTTGCACCACTGGCCCAGCGGCAATTAAGGACTCCTTGTTGGCCAATGCCAGGCGCTTACCTTGTCGCAAAGTTTCTAAAGTGACGGCCAAACCTGCAAAACCAACGACGCCATTGACAACGACGTCGGCATCGTCCACGAGATCTTCCATATCGCGCACGACACGCACATTCGGTAGGGCATCTCGCACCTGATGATGAAGAGATTCGTCGGCGACTGCCACCACACGCGGTGAAAAGATCTTTGCTTGCTCAATCAGGACATCAATGGAGGACCCAACTCCGAGTCCGTGGACGACATAATCAACACCAGTATTCTCGGCGCGCGATTTAGCGTTCTCGTCAAAAATCACTTCAAGTGTTTGTCGACCAATTGAACCCGATGATCCGGCAATAGAAACGCCAACAGTGGTCATCGTTCACATCACGATGCGTACGGCTGAAGCACCATCAATAAGTAGTAGGCCGCAGGCAAGACGAACAAGTAACTATCAAAGCGGTCAAGTACGCCACCGTGGCCACGAATCAAAGAACCAAAATCTTTGACCTCCAAGTTGCGCTTGAACATGCTCTCCACCAAATCGCCGAGAGGAGCGAGTACCGAAACTGCAATCACAAGAAGCAACACTTCACCGATGCTGTTCCAAGTATCACTCTGCAAACTGACGACCCACATCGCTACCAATGTGGCCACAGTTCCGCCCATTAAACCTTCCAATGTCTTATTGGGGCTAATCCATGCTCGAAGTGGAGTCTTGCCAGCCGCCTGACCGACAAAGAGTGCACCGATATCGTTGGCGCTGACGCCGATGACAATGATGAACAGCGTGTCAGTGCCTACGTTGCCAAGACCAGGCACATTTGAGACCCCTGCGAGCAAGGCACCGAATGAACCCATCATGCCAATCCAAAGCATGCCCAAGGTAGTGATCGCCATATTGTGCATGGGTTTGGCCTGTACTCCAGAAGCGCCCACGAACGTCGCCGCACAGGCTATAAAAGCCAAAACGAAGATCACTGGCAAAGCATTTTCGCCAACCCAGTAGGCCCCTAAGGGTGCACAGATAGCGACGGTGATGCCGACGATTGACGCCGGTCGATATCCCCGCTCGGTGACCTTTTCAAAAAACTCAACGGAAGCCAAACCACAGATCAGAACAACTATCGCCAAAATCGCCACGGGCTTCCATAACAAAGCGGCAATAAACGCAGCCACCATCAAAATGCCAACTGCAGTTGCCATAGGCATATCGCGTCCACCACTATTCGATGACGAAGGGCGCGCAACACGACCCCGCGGGCGAACTTCTGGACGGGGACGAGGTCCGCGCTCTGTCACTGGTCGAGTGCGACTCCCTGTCGCCACGCGGCCCTGAACATCATCACCACCAATTGTGAGACGACCTGGACGAGAGGTATCGCTGGTCTCGTCACGGCGCGCTGATGGAATCGGTCGTGTCGCCGCACCCGTCGTGGTATCAGCGCCACGACGATTTGCTCCAGTACTCGGATCACCCAAGCGAACAATCGGACGACTGCCACCCGTGTCGCTCGCCGGACGCGGCGCAGCATCGGCTGGACGGTCAGGTACTGGACGAGGGGCAGAGCCAGAATATGAACCCCACACATCGACTTCACCGTCATCATCACGCTGAACTTCACGTGAAATATCACGAGTCGTTTCTTCAGGGAACAAACGAGGCAATTCACTCGTTGGCTTCACCGTCCAATGAGGAAGTGGGCCAGTGTTATCGTCGTCAAAACTTAACGGCGCCTGCTCCTCCTCGTTTTCCTCTTCGGAAAATCTCAGTTCACCGAAATCTTCAAAATCATCGTCCGGATTCGCATCCGATCCGCCACGCCAGTTGTCATCGCTCATGTTCTCGTCCTATCAAACTTCTAGAAGTTCTTGCTCTTTGCGTTGCACTGACTTATCTATGTGTTCAACATGTTCATGCGTTATCTTTTCTAGTTCTTTTTCAGCCCGCTCAAGTTCATCCTTGGAAACTTCGCCTGCCTTTTCGGCGCTTTCTAACTGCTTGCGGCCATCTCGACGCACATTACGCACGGCGACACGACCATCTTCAGCCATATTCTTCACCATTTTTACATAGTCACGACGCCGTTGTTCGGTCAACATTGGGAAATTGAGCCGAATAATGACACCATCATTGGACGGTGACATGCCCAAATCGCTGTCCCGAATGGCCTTTTCAATGGCATTCAGAGCGGCCCGGTCGTGAGGCTTAATGACCAGCGTGCGGGCTTCGGGCACCTGAAAACTGGCCAGTTGCTGCAGGGGAACATCGGCCCCGTAATAGCTCACCATCAGCCTCTCCACCAGAGCAGGCGTAGCACGACCAGTACGAATGGTCGTGAACTGTGATTGAGCGTGCTCGACGGCCTTATCCATCTTGTCCATGGCCTCGAGAATGATGTCGTCCGTCACCCGACCAGCGTACCTATGGCTTGACCTTCAAGAACGGATCTGATGTTGCCTGGGGTACTCACGTCAAAGACCACGATCGGGATTTTGTTATCCCGACAAAAGGCAATAGCGGTGGCATCCATCACTCGAAGTTCTTTTTCAATGACCTCTTTATGGGAAATACGGTCATAGCGAGTAGCCGTTGGGTCAAGTTTGGGGTCAGCGGTGTACACCCCATCCACTCCCGAGTGAGTCCCCTTGAGAATGGCCTGGGCGTCGATTTCGGCGGCCCGCAAAGCTGCTGCAGTATCAGTTGTGAAAAAGGGATTCCCAGTGCCACCAGCAAAAATAACGACACGACCTTTTTCCATATGGCGTTCTGCACGACGACGGATGTAGGGCTCGGCAACCTTGGGCATTTCGATGGCGGTCATCACTCGACTTTGCTGACCCACTCGCTCAAGAGCGTCCTGCAATGCCAGACCGTTCATCACGGTGGCGATCATTCCCATAAAGTCGGCTTGAGCCTGATCCATTCCCTGACCCGTGCCTTTCAGCCCACGCCAAAAGTTTCCTCCGCCAACGACAACGGCGATATCAATTTTCAAATTCTCGCGGACATCTTTGATTTCGGTCGCTACCTGATGGAGCACATTCGTATCAAGACCAAAGCCGGTCGGTTCAGCCAAGGCCTCACCAGAAAGTTTGAGCACCACCCGCTTCCATGCGGGTCGGTCGGGCTGACGGATTGGAGTGACGTCAGATCCGGCCATGATCAATCAGCCGATCTCAACCTGAGCGAAGCGAACAATTTTTGCCGCTCCAAGAACTTGCGTGACTGACTGCTTGTCATCTTTGGCGTAAGCCTGCTCGATGAGGCACACATCTTTGTAGAAGCCATTAATGCGACCTTCGACAATTTTGGCAATAGCAGCCTCGGGCTTACCCTCGTTGCGGCTGATGGCCTCAAGAGTGGCTTTTTCTTTTTCCAAAACATCGGCTGGAATTTCGTCGCGACTGAGGTATTTCGGGCGAGCGAAAGCGATGTGCACAGCGATGTCGTGAGCGAGATCAACTGAACCGCCCTGTACCTCAACGAGAACGGCGTTGACGCCACGTCCACCTTGAATGTGCTGATAGCTCTCCACAATATTGCCAGCGGCCGCATCGATGCGAACGACTTCACCTAACTCAATTTTTTCCTTGAGCGTGATTTTTAAGTCATCAAGGATCGCTGATCGTTCAGCAACAGCAGATTCGCCTTTAGCAGCAACCAATTCAGCCAAGATCTGAGCTTCAGCCTTGAACTGATCGCTACTGGCAACGAAGTCAGTTTCAGATTTCAGTTTGACGATCGCACCGACGTTATGAGAAATGACTAAAGCCACGACGCCCTGGTTGTTATCGCGATCATCACGTTTTGCCGAAGCGGCCAAACCTTTTTCACGCAACCATTGCTTAGCTTCCTCAATGTCACCATTGTTTTCTTCGAGGGCCTTCTTGCAATCCATCATTCCAGCGGCAGTTGCCTGTCGCAGAGTCTGGACATCTTTAGCGGTAAACGACATTGCTCAGGCCTCCGCCGGGGTATCTGTTGTTACTTCTGCAGTTACTTCCTCAACTGGCGCCTTGGTGGCGGCGAGTCGGGCTTCACGCTCGGCTTGAGCAGCAGCAGCCTGAGTTCGAGCGCTCGCCTGAGTCGCAGCGAATTCAGCCTTTTCGACATCGCTACGGTCTGGGGCTACAAGACCAGGATTGCGCTTCGAGGCAATGTAACGACCTTCAGTCACTGCTTCGGCGATCATCTTTGACATCAGTTCGTTAGCGCGAATTGCGTCATCGTTACCTGGGATTGGGTAAGTGATGAGATCAGGGTCAACGTTGGTATCCACAATTCCTACGATCGGAATTCCGAGTTTGTTCGCTTCTGTGACACCGATGTGTTCTTTCTTCGTGTCAATGATGAAGACAGCCTGTGGGCGCTTAGTCATATGACGGATTCCGTTGAGGTTCTTCTGCAACTTGGCCAATTCACGACTCTTCAGAAGGGCTTCCTTCTTCGGCATGAGTGCAAACTCGCCAGTCTCCAGCAAACGCTCAAGTTCAATCATCTTTTGTACGCGCTTGTAAATCGTTTCGAAGTTTGTCAACATGCCACCCAACCAACGCTCGTTGATGTAAGGCATGCCACACTTTTCAGCAAAGCCGGCGATCGGGTCTTGTGCCTGCTGCTTAGTGCCGATGAAAAGGATCGCACCACCGTCGGCGACCAAATCGCGAACGAAAGCGTAGGCAGTCTCGATACGCACGAGAGTCTGCTCAAGATCGATGATGTAAATATCGTTGCGCTCTCCAAAGATGAAGCGATTCATCTTGGGGTTCCAACGACGGGTTTGGTGACCGAAGTGAACTCGGGCTTCCAACAATTGACGCATCGTGATGATGGCCATGGCATTACCTCCTGGTTCTGCGGTTAGGGGCATGGGACCTCGCATCACTGAAAGTGACGACCGCAGGATGAGGACCATGCAGGGTTTGTGTTGCTGGAGCAGGTTAGCGGGAAAAGCCCTCGTAACCCCACCTCGCAGGCGCTAAAGATGCCCGGCAGGCGAGGATTTGCGGGGTCAATCGGGCTGACGAACCGTCGCTGGGGACCAATCTTGCCCGAGTTCGCCAATATGCGAGATACGGCGTCGGGTCCAGGTACACGGCTGGCAAACCGGGGGTCTTGCGACGCACACTGAGGCTGATCGTGGATTGTGCGATTCCCAGGACCCCACCAGCGCTGACCCGGCTCCCCGCATGAAAACTCGCCGTTGCCCCCACTCCCCCCACGGTGATCAGGATTTGCCCGAATCCGCCACCGATCGAGTCGGGGGTCAAAGTCACATATGTCTGGTTAACCACCCGACCGACGAAAGTGATCTGCCCCGTCACGGGTGAAACGACTGCTTGGCCGATCTGCGTACGTAATTCCACGGCACGATTCCCCGCACAAAATGAACAGGCGGGTTCAACAAATGGATTCGTGATCGGTCCAGAAACTGGAGGCACGAGGCAGGACATCAAAACACTGAAAATAATCGGCAGCATCTCTCATTGTGTGCGGGGCGGCGACCGCAGCGGTATGTGTCAGACGCCGGTGGCTGCCAATTGAGAACGCAACATAATGATTGCCTTGGAGTGAATCTGCGATACCCGACTTTCGGTGACACCCAAAACCGAGCCGATTTCTGACAAGGTCATGCCTTCGTCGTAGTACAAGGCAACAACAGTTCGCTCGCGCTCGGGCAAGTTACGTATTTCAGCGCGCATCGTCTGACGAAGTTCTTTTTCTTCAATAGCGACATCCGGACCCTGATCAGGCGAGGCGGGCAACTGACGTTGCTCACCATCGCCAGCGCCGACGAGATGATCAAGTGGGCCAACGTTGGCGACCGAGATGGTTGATAACCATTTGTGAAGTTCTTCTATACCGATGCCAATCTCCGTACATATTTCTTCATCCGTAGGAGCACGTTTGAGTTCGTTATTTAATTTCGCAACGGCAGTTTCAATCTGTCGAGAGTGGGTACGCACCGAACGTGGCACCCAGTCAAGTGCCCGCAACCCGTCGAGAATGGCACCTTTGATACGCGGCACGGCGAATGTTTCAAACTTAAAGCCAAGGCTCGGATCAAAGCGATTAACGGCATCCATCAGACCGAAAACACCCGTCCCCGTCAGTTCACCGGTGTCGACCCCTGCCGGCAATCCAGCAGCAACACGACCAGCCACGAACTTGACTAACGGCGAGTAATGGACGATGAGTTGATCGCGTGCCTCTTCATCACGTTGTTCAACCCAGCGAACCCAGGCGCGCTCAATGGCAGGTGTAGTACGAGAAGGTTTTTCTTCGGGTTCGGTCATCGGCGCTATACGTTTTCATTGTCGGGCCACTTAGGCCCGGGGATGGGTACTTGTATACACAGACCGTAGACGCTCCTTGCTCACGTGTGTGTATCGCTGAGTTGTAGCCACATCGCTATGTCCTAAAAGTTCCTGTACGGAGCGTAAATCAGCGCCACCGTCAAGTAAATGAGTGGCATAGGTGTGTCGCAGTGCATGGGGGTGAGTGGGATTGATTGCTCGGTGATCAAGCACCCGGCGAACATCACGAGTTCCCAGCCGTTTGCCACGAGAGTTTAAAAACAATGCTGCCCCCGATGCCTCGCCCACGACTTCGTGGCGGATCTTTAGCCACATCTGCACAGTTTCAACTGCCGCTAAAGACATCGGTACGCGACGTTCCTTGGCTCCCTTACCCCATACTGTGACCGATGAACGTTTGAGGTCAGCGCTGTCAATATCAAGACCGCAAAGTTCTCCCACACGCAATCCACTGCCGTACAAAATTTCCAGCAAAGCATCATCACGATAACGACGCCACAGCGGTTCGTTCTCATCAAACTCAGTCGGCTCAAGCAATGTCTGAAGTTCTGTGCCATCAAGAACACGCGGCAGATGGCCCTCTCCAGAAGGAGCGCGCAGAGAAACAGACGGATCAGTTGCAATGAGCGCTGTGCGTCGTGCCCAAGAAAAATAGCGGCGTAGCGCCGAAGCCTTACGGGCTATCGTCCGTTTGGCAAAATTGCGGGTGCCGAGATAAGCCAAATAGCGCCGCAAGATGAGACGATCCACAGTGCCTGGTGTATCAGCCAAACCCCGTTCACACCACGCAACAAAGTCTGTGAGGTCGCTGCGATACGCGCTCACAGTATTCTGCGATACCGATGACAAAGAAAGAATGAACTCGTCGACGTTCCAGTTATCAGGTGGACACACAACTTTGCTCACTTCAGAAGAATACCGCCTGCGCCCAGCGCAATCAGGACATTTTGCGATACACCATTTTTAAAATTCCACTATTCATCGACCCAAGTCATTGGGGCAATTCATGCGTTCAAACCAACCCGATGTACACATCAACCATCCAAGAGCCTGCAGTCGCCCCAACGCCAAGGCAACATCACCGAAGGACAGCCCGAGATCTCTTTGCGCAGAGTGTGAAACATAATCAAGGGTCAGCGGATCAGCGCCGAATAGATGAAGGACATCACTATCACCTTCGTTAGGCAGTAATCGCGAATCAAAAGCAGGAACTTGTCGCCGTGTGTCAAGACCGAGGGCCATCAAAACATCATCGGGTTCAATAGCAATCAAGGCACCGTCACGGATCAGCATGTTGGTTCCTTGTGAAGCCTTGGTCGTTGTCGCCCCAGGAACCGCCATCACCGTGACGCCACGATCCAATGCTTCGCGTACGGTGATCAATGACCCACCATCTAAACGCGATTCAACAACCAAAAGAACTTC
>CAMAYS010000015.1:0-24660 GCA_945862545.1 Bifidobacterium breve
CAACGACATCTTTATATCTCACCAAACATATGGCGACGAGTTCGTCACAACGTATCGGAACACTCTTGGTCAATCCCGGTGGGCCAGGGTTTGGTGGTTCTTTTCTCGCAGAATCAGCGGACAATATTTATTCACCAACACTCCTGAAATCTTTTGACATCGTTGCTTGGGATCCGCGTGGCACTGGTCAATCAATCCCTGCCATTGACTGCACTGATGACTACGACTACTTCTTCGCAGGTGGCGACATCACACCCGACACTGATCAAGAGCGGGCCGAAGGCATCGCGACATATAAGGAATTTACTGACTTGTGCTTTGAGAAGAATGGTGACCTCTTGCCCTATGTCGGCACCAATAATGTGGCTCGCGACATGGACATGATTCGCCGTGCACTTGGCGAAGACAAAATCAGTTATTTTGGTTTTTCATACGGTAGTGAGTTGGGCGCCACGTGGGCCACGTTGTTTCCAGACACAGTACGAGCAGCTGTTCTTGATGGCGCATCTGATCCAGAGGCCGATTGGATTGATGGCGGGTTACAGCAAAATAAAGGTTTTGAAGAAGCGGTCGCGACTTTCTTGGCGCAGTGTTCGGCGAATAGCACGTGTGCTTTTTATAACTCTGGTGATGCTGAAGGGGCTTTCGATTCTCTCATGGAGTCTCTTGACGAGAATGCAATTCCCACCACCTCTGGACGGCCAGATCTCACACGCGGGATGGCGCTGACTGCAGTCGCCCAGGCGATGTATGACGATGCGTATTGGAGTGAACTTGAAATTGCACTTGCGGCTGCACAAACCGACGACGGAACAGGTCTGTTGTCACTATTTGACCAATATTTTCAGATGCTCCCTGACGGCTCGTACGGCAATGAACTCGAAGCATTTCTCAATATCTTGTGTGCTGATAATTCCGAACGAATAACTATTGAAGAAGCTGATTCATATGTGCCACGATTCCAGGCCAATGCACCTCGATTGGCACCAGGCACCACTGGTGATTACACCTGTGTCTTTTGGCCCCCAGCGCTAGACCCACGGATCACGATCACTGGTATCGGCGCAGGACCCATTGTTGTCATCGGTACAACCGGCGATCCAGCAACACCGCTGGAGGGAACGCGCAACATGGCCAACGTACTTGAGGACGGGCGACTGATCGTCGTGACCGCCGATCAGCACTTGGGATACGGCGTGAACAGTTGTGTGAATGACGCTGTTGACACTTACCTCGTTGACTTGGTAGTACCCACCGCTGAACTCGCCTGCTAATTACTCGTTTTTAGATGAGTTGCGCTAACCCCGTAGCCCAGCGAACTGTATCCGACAACAGAGAGTCCGCTGTCATAACAATCGACGAAGGCTGCGCGGGTAGCAGTGCGCCATGAGGCAGCCAATTCCGGATTCTCAGCACGCAACAATTGATAGTTGACGGGTAGAGGTATAAAGGAACCGGGTCGCACTGACACCGGCGACCGAACGGCCCGCGCACCACCATCAACAAGTCCAATCAGTGGCTCACCTGTCCACGCGGGCTTCAGAGCCGATGGACCTACCGGCTGATCAAGGCGCCAGGAAACTTTGACACGATCAGTGACGTCACCAGTATTAAACGCATCGGTGCGCGCCCCATAACAATCGGGGATGAATGATGTGATGGTCGCGCCAAGACGTAAAAGATTGAATGCAGCATTCGAGGCGAGTAGTGGATCAAATGTCCAACGCATCTCGGTCACGCCACGAGCCAGACAATGAGCTCGCTGCGCAAGCTTCAAGGCGTAGCCAACACCGGTGCCACGCTCAGCCGCCAAAACACCCACCTGATGTGAATGGAAATGAACTCCGTCCCCCCAGCCGAGCAGCCCAAGCGAAAAACCAACCACCGAACCAGATCGTCGTGCCATAGCGATGCCCGATCCGGCCATTGCCATGCCGCGCAACAAGTTGCGCGGCGGCACAATTTCGGCCCCCCAGATTTCATGCATCAGTTCACGAAGTTGTTGCAGATCGCTAATTGCATCAACGTTGTCGATGACCACACCGGCTTCAGAAGCAACCAATGCAGAATCGATCTCGGCTTCACGCGCAAGGAAAGAGTTAACTTCAGTCACTACAACATCGATCGCGCGTGGGCATTGAGCACTTCTGCGACACACGCTGTGAGCCTCTTCGCAGTAGGAACATGTAGAAATTCGTCGGGTCCATGCGCGTTTGACTCCGGCCCAAGCACACCAACAACCAAAAACTGTGCATCGGGAAACTTCCGCACCAGCATGCCCATGAACGGAATCGTACCGCCCACTCCACACGAAGCTGACGGGTTACCAAAGTAGGTAACGCTTGCCTCCGAAACAGCATCTGTGAGCCATGAGGCGAAGGGTGGAGCGTTCCACCCGGGGCCGCGGGCCCCCGGCGTGAATCGAACCGACGCCCCATAGGGCGGATCCGTGGCAAGACGATCGATCATCTCAGCAACAACCGATTCAACATCGCTGGTCGGTGGCACGCGCAACGACAACTTGACTCGCAAGCGAGAACGAAAAACATTCCCACCGTCATCAACCGATGGAAGATGATCGATGCCGATGACTTCAAGCGCGGGCCGCCATGTGCCATGCAACAATTGCTCGACGGGATCATCCGATATAGGTTGCAAGCCAGGCACGGGATGAAACGATGACGCCAGTGAAGGAAAAACACCAGCAGCGATCACGGCTTCGCGCACGCGCTCATCAGGGATCTCTACGTTGGCAGACTCAATCAAAATTGCACCACTACTTGAGTCCTCAATTCGATCGAGCAACTGGCGAAGGATGCGCACTGCAGACGGTAAGACACCACTGGCCCGACCACTATGCGGTGAATCTTCGGCAACAACGATCTCAAGTACGCCACCGGCAACACCGCGTAAGCCAGTTGTGAGCCACACACGGTCGTAAGTTTCGCAGAACGAGTCAAGACATACCACGAAATCAGGGCGTCCGATTCGCTGTTGAAGATGATCAAGATACGCACCAAGATGGATGCTTGAGCTCTCTTCACTAGCTTCGATGAGGACCACCACACGACCGTGATCACCACCTGCGCGCTGTAACGCCTCAAGCGCAAAGATCGCAGCAAACATCGCGTAGCCGTCGTCGCCACCACCGCGCCCGTAAAGACGTTCACCTCGAAGAACTGGGGTCCATGGGCCCAAGCCTTCGGACCACGGCAGCATCTCTGGTTGCTTGTCCATGTGCCCGTAGAGAACCACCGTCGAATTGGTGAGTTCACTGCGAGTCGCTGGCAACTCGGCCACGAGCACAGGAGTTAAACCAGGTAACCGCACGAGCTCCACCGAGAGTCCCAGTAACTCACGCCGCTTCACCCACGCCAAGAACAATTCGGCGACTGCATCGATATGTCCAGCTGATTCCCAGTCGGGATCAAAGATTGGCGAACAGGCCGGAATCTCAATGTATTGCATAAGTACAGCAATGGCATCGTCATCCCAAGCGCTATTGATATCCGTGATGTCGATATGTTTCATCACACTCTCTCGTAGGTCATCAGTATGTTTCCACCAACATAAACCACCGCGCGCGCAGCTTGATCAGCCTCGGTTTCGAAAGCAATTTCCGCTCCAGTCTCAGCGTCGAGGAATCTCGAAGTTGTCAACGGAATCAGTTGACGACGGCCATAGGGAGAAGGTGAAAATAGTTCAACTCCTTCGTTCACTAATCGCATCGGACGGTCAAATGGACCGCTGTAAAGACCTGCGTACTGTGCCAACACTCCAGGTGGCACATCTGCTGCCACAATCGCAGGAGGGATGTATTCGGGCCACTCGTATACCGTTGCGACACTATTCAAAATTTCGCCAAGCAATGTGTTACCCCCGTCGCCATTGGTCATCACCACTGCCGCCCTGCCGCCCGTAACAAATGCTTCGAACTGGCTACAGAAGCCCACATTTGTTCCGTTGTGACGGAAGCGTTTCGTCGCGCCATCTGAAGCAATCTCTGGTCCAAGCCCATGAGGTCCGGGGGCAACCGCAGTGATCATCGTTTCAGCCATTTCGCGTGAAATGATCGGTGCCTCAAGCCCACTCAGCGTTCGTTGGATGGCGATAACAAAACGAACAAGATCGTGCACGTTGGTCCATAGGCCGGCGGCGGCCAACTCGGGATAGACGTTCATTCCATCGTGGAGCATCTGTCCAGACACATCATGTCCACATGCGGCTATGGCGGTATCGCGATCACCTAATGGTTGGCGAAAACTGCTGGCCGACATATCAAGTGGCGCCAGCACGAGATCGCGCATCAAGTCGCTATACGCGCGTCCGGTGACATCTTCGACAAGCATCTGCACGATGGTGGTGCCACCACCCGAATAGCGAAAGATGGTGCCGGGTTTGCTATCAATCAACACCGCGTCGGTGTTGCACGGTGCGAGTCCGCTCAGTACCTGCGGCAAAGTGGGCAAAGTTGCGCTCGGCGCGTAGCCGGGAAACCCCGGTGTGGTGGTGCCAGCCGTGTGGCTCAGCAACCTTCGTAAAGTTACGGGATTACCCGCATTGAACTCACTATCAGGCACTCGCCAACGCTTGAGATAGATATTCACATCGATGTCAAGATCAAGAACGCCACTTTCAACCAGCGCAAGTACACCAACGGCATTCACTACCTTGCTGATCGATGCCGCCTGAAACAACGTGGTTGGAACAACCGACGATCGTCCACTAGCACGAAGACCATAACCACTCGCCCAATGCAGCTCACCGCCCTCGACGACTGCTATCGCTGCGCCAGGAACCCCGTAACGCTGCATGCGGTCGGTGATCGAAAAACTCTCGGGCACTCGACCAACAACGCGCACAGCACCGACGAGCGAGTTTTCTACCGCTTGCTGGTATTCCTGAGCTGATCTCACATTGCGCCCCCTTCTCGATTGCCGCGCTGCTGCAAGTGGTCACCGATGACAGTCAGCGCCAAAACGGTCAAGAACATGGCTACTGCAGGCACCACTGCCGGGTAAATACTGCGATCCAATTTGCCGACGCTTGAGGCCATCATTGCTCCCCACGTTGGCGTCGGTGGCGCAACTGACAAGTTGAGGTAAGCAAGGCCGCCCTCTGCAACCATCGCACCCGCTATCGCTACTATCGCCAGCGACAGAACAGAGGGCAATACATTGGGAAGAATCTCATGTCTGATGATCCGCGAGTTCTTGGAGCCGAGGGCTCGCGCCGCCAATACAAAGTCGTTCTTGCCAACGTTGATAGTAAGACCACGAACAATGCGCACCGTGGGGCCCAAATAGATCAGCGCGATCGCAAAGATCACTGTGATCGGGCCACGGCTATCGGTGAATGCAACAATTGACACGGCAAGTAGTAGAGCTGGAAACGCAAGTAACACATCGACGAAGAACATGATCACCATGTCTGTGTGACGCCGAAAGTATCCGGCAACCAAACCGATGCATCCGCCAACAAGGCACGACAGTAAGACCGCTGCGATTCCCACAACTATTGAGACGCGAGCGCCGTACACGCTACGCGCGAACAGGTCTCGACCAAGTTGATCAGTTCCCAACCAATTGTGCCACGAGGGCGCACTGAGGGGGACGCCGGCATGGGTGTTCTTTGGGTCGGCAATCGGAAGAAAATCGGCAAGCAGTGCGAGAAGCGACAGTGCAATGAGCCAAACGATTGCAACGATATTCACAACGGGCAACCGTGCTTTGACTGAACCGTCAACATCTTCATATGCAGCGTTGAGTTCAGCCACTTCGGCACTGTTGACGATAAGGCTCATACCCTAATCCTCGGATCCAAGATGCCGTACAAGATGTCGACTACGAAGTTGATCATCACAAAGCCGACGGCGAAAACCACGATGGCACCTTGCAAAGCTAGAAAATCGCGATTTGTAATTGCATCAATCGTGTATCCGCCAAGACCGGGTAATGCAAAAATATTCTCGACAAGAACCGTGCCACCAATCATGCGGCCCATCGTGACACCAGCGACTGTGATGACACCCGTTGATGATGGTCGCAATGCATGGCGCACAACGATTTTTCTTATGCTCAGCCCTTTTGCCCGAGCGAACCAAATGAAGTCTTGCTGAAAGGTGTTGATCAGTTCGCTGCGGAGCATTCTCATGTAAATAGCGACTTCAGGCAGAGCAAGTGCCAAAGATGGCAATGTCAATGTACGAAAATGCTCAAAAACATTTTCGCTGATTCGAGTGAATCCAATTGGTGCGAACCAATGTAATTTCGCGGAAAAAATCGCCAACATTCCGACTGCCAGCATGTACGCCGGTGCCGCCAGCATCCCCAACGATAAGGCTGAAGAAGTCTGATCGAGCCACTTTCCCGGACGAAGTGCTGACGTAATCGCGATCGGTGTCGCAATCAACAATGCAATCAACTGCGAAAGTAGGACGAGTTCGAGCGTAAGGCCGATGCGCTCGCTAATGGCTTCGGTGACCGGTTGTTTGGTGCGATAGGACTTTCCAAGATCGCCTTTTGTTGCATCGCTCAACCATGCCGCGTAGCGGACGGGTATGGGGTCATCGAGATTGAGTTCTTGGCGCGCCTGCTCACGATCCTGTGAGCTGGCTTTGGCCCCAAGCACCGAATCAACTGTGTCACCCGGCAACAGGCTGATCATTGAAAACGACGCTGCGGTAACTGCCAGCAACACCAACACGAGACGCAGTAACCGAACAAAAAGGCGTTGCATTGAAATCAACCGTAGTTGCGTCGACTACTGGTCGAGCCACACATCCTTGAGATAAAAGCGTGCTGCCGTCAGTGGGCGACCAGGAGAGCCATCGGGCAATGTGAATGCGTCAAGACCCATCACTTTGCCCTGACCCACGACCGTCCACCCAGTGAACTCGAGCCACAGGAAAGGCACATTAGCGGCGAGTTCTTGCTGCACTATGTCGTACTGCTCCTTGCGGGCAGCGGGATCGCCGAGGGAGCGACCCTGTTCAAGTGCTGCGTCGAGGGTCGGACTCGAGAACTTAGTCAGGTCAAGCCCGGTGCCCGAATGGAAGTAGTCGTAGTCGTTGTCGGGATCGTCTCCTCCGATACCGCCCCAACCCGTGACATCAAATTGCCCGCTTAACACGGCACCAACATTCTCGCCCTGCGAACGTGAGACGATGTTGGCAGTGATTCCTACATCAGCCCACATGGACTGAATCAGTTCTTGGAACGAAACGATGAAAGGATCCTGGTTGCCTGCGTACTCGAGGGTGATCGGACCCTTCTCAGCCGTGTACTCATCGACCAACTTCTTGGCCACCACCGCGTCGAACTGGGGATAATCAGTCTCGTAGTACCAAAAAGAATCCTTGGGATACGGGCCAGTAGCTATTTCCTTCACGCCGGTGCCTTCAAGGAAATCAATAATGCGATTGATGTCGAGTGCCATAGCCATCGCCTTACGCACCCGAATATCGTCAAGCGGCGCTTTTGAGGTGTTGAGCAGAATCACATCGGGGTCGCTCGGTGGCGCCTTCACAACATGAGCTTTACCCTGTGACTCGAGATCAATATACGACGCCACCTCGCCAGCGTTGGCCGTTGCGATCACATCGATGTCACCACTGGCGAACGCTGCTTGGCGGCTGTCAGAGTTGGTGATGGGACGGAACTCGACCGAGTCGAGCAAGGCAGGCGTTTGCCAATACTTATCGTTGCGGATCACCGTCAAATGGTCGTCGGGGCTCCACTCTTTGAACACAAACGGGCCAGTGCCAACGGGATAACGGCTGCCATCGGGGCTCGCCAGCATTTTCGGAGAAGCGATGTATCCAATTTGACCGGCAAACCCGCCAGTGAGCGAATTAGGGAAAGCTCCCCAAGGCGTTGACATCGTCAACTCAAGGGTGAGATCGTCAATAATCTTCATCGAAGACAACGATGCGAGTTTGCCCTTTGCAACGGGGCTCGCCAAAGCGGCGTCGAAGTTTTGCTTGACCGCATCGGCAGTCAGCGGATCTCCATCATGGAAGGTCACATTTGGCCGTACCTTGATGGTCCACACCGTTGAATCGGCGTTAGCGGTGATCGACTCGGCGAGGTATGGCTGAGCCACTCCCGATGGGTCGTATGCAGCCAGAGTGTCAAAGATGGCGCGCGCAACGGTGTGCCCGCCGTGACCCCAAGCGTCGTTTTGCGGGCTCCAGCCGGTCGCCTCGGCTTCAACACCAACCACCAAATTTCCACCCGACTTGGGTGTGCTCACTTCGGTGTCTGGCGGGGCGGTCGTGTCGACAACCAAAGTTCCTTCAGTCACCGTAGGAGAACTACTACTGCTGCCACCACATGCGGGAACCAGTGCCCCGACCATAACGACAACGACGACGCGTCCCCATGATTTCAAAATCCGTGTGTTCACGAAAGCCCCCCAAAGGTTTCATGCAGTCCTAGACGATCTAGAGCCACAGGTGTACGAGACACTAACCACTTCTTGCACGCCGTACAAGAGATCTTCGAAATATCTACTATCTTCCCTGGGTAGAAGCCATTTCCGTGACACCATGCATCAGCGCATCGGGGCGATAACTTGCCTGATTGATCGTGCCGGTGATGACGAGACCACTGCTTGGTTCAATATGCATCAGCACGCCCCAGTGCCCTCGATGACCGCGCAACTCAAGCCCATTGCTCTGCCTGGCATCGACGCCCAGGCCATAACCGACGTAACCCAAAGTGTGACGCTCCGGGTCAAGCGTTCGAAAATCGTAGGAAAACATTTCGCCCAACGCGCTGCGGTCAACCACGTCGCCACGAACCAAAGCCGCCACAAAAGTTGCAAGATCGACGGCTGTTGAAACTAGTCCACCTCCCGCCCAATCCGCTGAACCGTGAATCGCCATTGCGTCAAGATCACCTTCGTACGCATGCGTCAGTCGTGGTCCACGATGCTCTTCATATCCCTCAAGATAAGTTTCGTTCAGTTCAAGTGGCATCAAAATCCGCTGGCGATACGACTCGTGCAACGGGCGTTGGTCAAGTTGCTCGATGACCAAACCGAGCAGCACATAACCCGTGTCCGAATAGGCGTAGCCATAGCCTTGATCGGGAGCGAACCATGGCGAACCTGCAGTAACAGCAATCTCAACAAGCTCTCTTGGGGACCACACCTTGCTCGGATTGGAACCAAGCAAGGCGAAGAACTCGGATGCGCTCGCGTAATCAAAAAGACCGCTCGAATGTCTCAGCAACTGACGCACAGTTATCTCACGGCCGTACGACCGACCTTTAAAGACATGCATCTCGTCAACTAAACCAGCCATCGAGCCATCGAGATGCGAGATCATCAAGTCATCCAACCTCAGCCGACCTTCACACACCAACTGCATCACCACCGCGGCCGTAAATGTCTTGGTGACACTGGCAATGCGAAACGATTCAGTCGGCGAGACCGTCGTCGCCTCACTGCGGCTGATGGTGCCAGCAGCGCCTTGCCACACGAATTTCGTCAATGGGTTCTCGACGCGCAGAATGCAACTCGGAGACTGACCGGCTACCTCTGCATCAACAAGCTGTTGCAACCTCTGCTCGTTCATTCAAACTCCCCAAGTGCGTGATCCCGAATCGACTTCAGAAACAAAATTGCCGACTCGCGATCCGGAGAAGAGCCCAATGCAGCCATCGTCGCGAGGCGCGCCTTTTGGGGGCTGAGACCGCCGGCGCCGATAGCGCCCATCAACGCAAGACCTTCATCGTGGAAGGTGGACGTATACGGTCGGGAGGCCAACACCACCAGCACGCCTGCTTGCGAAGCTCGGTGAATCGGTGCCCACAAGGCAACCGGCACATTGAGATCGCCAAATACTTCGAGCACAATTCCCCGCGCTCCCGCAACCGCCACCTCAAACAACTCCGAGCTCATTCCGGGATACGCCGTGAGGAGCGTGACCGCAGGCTCAAGAGTTTTGGTCTCGACAGTCATCCGTTCAGATGGCCCCACAAATATTGGCGTCTCTCCGACAAAGCCCCCTACCGCCAAGAACGGTGCTGATGTAAATGCCCGAACCGTCGAAGCATCAATCTTGGTGATTCGCCGAGCAGAGTGAATCTCACCGTTGAGACACACCAACACTCCACGATCGCGTGCTTCAGGCGAGGCCGCTAACACAATCGACCGCTCAATATTGAGTGGGCCGTCCGGCTCGTCGTGCGAATGAACTCGCATGGAGCCAGTAAAAACCACAGGCACCGAGGAGCGCGATCCGAGCAATAGATCGGCAACAAACGCAGTGAGTTCCAGCGTGTCGGTTCCATGCAAAACCACAACGCCAAGTGCCCCTTGACGGATGGCCACATTTATCTCAGCAACGATTTTTACCATGTCATCAACCGAAAGATTTGAACTTGGACCCGAAGCAACATCGGTGACTTGCACCGCGACCTGAAGTCCCGAGAGTTCCCCAATCAAATCCGCCCCTGTGAGACTGATCCACTCATTGCCATTGAAGTGTGATGCAATAGTCCCACCAGTGGCAACGATATGCACAGCGCCATCGTTCATTGCATTACCCGGTTCAATGTTGAAATCAGATCGGGCATCAGCACTACCTCACTTCGGTTCATCATCACTTCGTCGGAAATCTGATCAAGCGGAAAAACTGGTCGGGGCAAGTGTCGCCACGGCACCGTTGCAAGAACAGGGGTAGCCACGCCGGGAACCCCAACTTCAATGATCTGCCCTGATTCAAACATAGTGTCGAAGCCAGCACGGAAATGACCGCGCGATTTCACCACGATGACTCGAGCCGACTCTGGCGCCATGCCGAAGTGATGCATCGTGTCTGGGTCGGCACACTGCAATGCGTTGCTCGCCACCGCGACTGTGATTCCACTGATCTGTAAAGCGCACCCCCGACCCGGGGATCGCACCGCGCCTTTGTACACCCCGCGTGTCGGAACAAAGTTTTCATCAATCAAAGTCAGTACCGTCGCACGAGCAGAGAACGGCACAGCGAGAACATTGGATGAACCACGATTGAAGACGGCCTCAAATTCGCCGCCAATGCCGACACCCCACGCCTCATTGACGAGCGCTATGTCGCAATGAAGTGCCATGCACACATCAGTCACCCCCGCTTCATAGAGCGCTCGGAGAACAAACGTGGTGTTGCCCGGCGCTCCGCCGCCTTGGTTGTCAGCTACATCGGCTAACAACACTGCAGGTATTAATGGGTTCACTGTACGCACCGCTGCCTTGACCGCATCAGGCAATGCCGTCGTGTGCAACCGATAACGATCTCGTAACGCCCATGCCTGATCGACAAGTAACCGCGCCAGTGCTGCCGCTTCCTGGCGACCATTCTCGGTGGCTGTGACAACAATCGACAAACCACAGTCGGGCGAATCACCCAAAGCAAAACCGCCAAAAACCGACACATTTAAAATGGGCTCAAGGCAGTGCTGCTGTCCTAACTCCACGATCTCACCGAGTGGTTCACCAGCTGTGGTGAGTTGCGCGATTTGGGGCAGAACGATCGGTGCCTTGGCGAAAGCACGAACTGTACGAGTACCTTCAAGAAGACGGTGCAATATCCCAGCAGCTTCGCGCAGCCGATCATGGATGTCGACGTGCGGATTCGTCCGATATCCAACAATGGCATCACACGCACCAACCATGGCCGCAGAGATATTGGCGTGTAGATCAAATACCGCCACGATCGGTACCTCATCACCGACGAGGGCGCGCACGAGCGCAAGGTATTCGCCGTCAGGATCGGTGGCGGTGGTTGTTGTCCCCGCACCATGACCAAGTACGCCAATAGCATCGAGTCGCCCGACGGCACTTATCTCGCGTGAAAGGTTCGCCATAAATTCTCGAAAATCTGTATCAATCAATGGACCTCCGGCTCCGAACTCAAGGGTCGGCAGGGCGACCAGTTCGAAAGGACGCAACGATGCAAGCGTTTCAATAAAGGGCCCCACCTCCCAACTTGCCGCCAAACCACCGAGACGCGATCGCACATCAAGCGCGTCAATCAAACGAAGCGGAGATGCTAGAGCATTTGCTTCGTGCGAGTACCCGAGCACCCCGATGCGCACGACCACTACTCCGCCAACAACTGGTCCAGCCGATCCACGGCAAATTGTGGCAGTCCCGGCATCGTTTGCATTCGAACAAGTTCGTTGCGCATCAACGTTTGGCGAGCGTCATCAAAACGGTGAAATTGCAACAGATCGCCCACAAGACGCAGCACGAGTCCAGGATTTACTTGAAACAGTTCGGCAGCCTCATCGACAAATACTGTGTACCCCTGACCGGACAGGTTGTGAAACTGGCTGCGGTTTCGGGTACAGAAGGGAAACCAAACAGCCATCACCCGGCTGCGATTAGTGCGCACATAAAGATCGCTATTGACTATCGCCCGAAGCCGTTGAATTGTTTGCGAACTACGCGAACCCGACTGTGCACGCATCCACCGCTCGAGCATCCGCGGCGAGTCATTCCAACGCTCGCGGGTTCGTTCCAAGGCCGCGTCGACAACTTCTCCATCGTGATGCACGAGTTGAATGAGCGCACGAACTGCCGCGGTTTTGTTTGGCGAATCAATGCGACGGATGGCCCGTTTCATTTCACTCGGATTGCCAGTGTCCAGTAACAGCCCCAAACACACATCGGTTAATGAACGTTTGGCAATATCGAGGGCCAACCAACTGTCTGCAACATCATTACTGTTGCGTTCAAAAGCCTCGCCTAGTTGCGTAACCATCGCTGCGGCAAGCTGCCGACGAAAATTCAAGAGACCATTATGGACTCCATCAACATCGATCATCGCCTCGCGATCACCCAAGGCGTATTCGTCAGGTGATGCCAAAAGGTGAGCGACAATTGCAGGATCCTCCGCTGGATTCGTGAGCACAGCACCAAGCGAAGATGTTAACAAATCAACCACCGCGGCACTTGTCGTGACGTCGCCTCGACGGATCGCATTGATGCCACGGATCATGAGCTCCTCCGAAGCCATCCATCTCGCTACTGCATCTGATTCAGACCGAACAATGACAGCGAGTTGCTCATCAGTGTGATCGGTGCTGAGATCAATGGGTGCGGTGTAGCCGCGCAACAGGGACGGGATCGATGTTGACTCCGATTGAAAGGTGAAGCGTTGTGACCGTGCGGTCAGCAACAATTGGTGTACATGACTGCTGTGAGTCGCCCCCAACTCGCAAACTTCAATCGCCGCACCATCGGTGCCGAAAAACGCCACATCGACGGGGATGAACACTGCCGGGTCATCGCCGAGCACGTCGGTCCTCTCAAGGATGACAGTGACTTGTCCCTCAGTATTTCGGTCAATCCTTGCCGCCACGACGGGACGTCCGATCAGTGAGAACCAGCGCGCGATTCCATCAATATTTTCAGCTTTGTGCGGCGCAGCAACGCGAAGTTCGGTGACAAAATCGAAAACTTCTGCGGATCGCAGATCGAAGCGCGCGATAAATGCCACGAACGCCTCGCGCCAGACTGCGTTTCCTACGACACTGCGGAGCATTCGGAAGATCTCCGCACCCTTGAAGTAAGTAGTGCGGGTATACATCTGCGCCGGATCAGCCACGTCCGACTGCAACACTGCGGCGCCTACGGTGATCTCCTCGGGGAACTGCAAACGACGCAGATCAATCACAAACTGGATTCGACCCGATGCCCCGTAACACTCTTCGCGAAAATCGTGTTGCCCGAGAACCGTCAAACCTTCCTTAAGCGCCAACTGATGCCAATCTGCAACAGTGACACGATTTCCCCGAACTTGGTGTAGGTACTCGTGCGACACATTTGCGAAAATAGGCACGAGGTCATCGTCGGTATATCCGGACGGATCGGTGAGTAAAGTGGTGGGCTCGAAAAACATGAGACCGTGATATTCGGTCGCGTCTGGATAACCCGGAATCGCCACGAAGCGAAGCGTGTCGAGATCGTGCGCAATGCCACCTTGCGCTTCATCCCAAGCCATCACCTCGGGCATAAGTTCAAGAGCGTATGCAGAACCGCCAATCAACTCTGGCGCCGCCCATACTTCAAGATTGATACGGCGGCCGTCGTTGGTCGTGTGCGTCGTACTTCGATGCTCAAGCGTTCCGGCAACGAGAGCAAACAGATACGTCGGCTTGGGGATCGGATCATTGAACGAAGCCCAGTGCCGCCCGTCGTCAAGCGTGCCCTCACCGGTGCAATCGCCGTTGGACAGAAGCACTGGGAACGATGCTGGATCGGCGACAAGAGTAACGCTGTACGTTGACCTCGCACTAGGCCGGTCAAGGCAATAGGTGATGCGACGCATTCCCTCTGGCTCACAATTTGTGCTCAACATATTCGAGCGGGCGGTTAACCCCTGCTGGGTTGGCCCGCCGGCTGCGACGACTACAACACAAGTGACCTCTGCTGCTCTGAGGCCATCCAATGAAAGTTCCAGCGATACATCACTCTTGACGAAATCGCTTTCGTTGAGGACACGATCATTGATACTGATGAACTGTAATTCAAGACCTTTTCCGTCGAGCACCAGAGGTGCATCAAGTGGTGCCGCCACGTTTCGCCGAACGGCAAGTGTCGAGGTGACCACCGTGCGCAAGGCATCAAGTTCAATGCGCAACGTCGTATGGTCGACACTCCAATTGCCAAGCAGGTCATCCAACATGATTCAGTTGCGACGTAAAAAGTTAGCCACGACTTCGAGAGTAAAGTCGATCTCTTCAATGGTGTTGTAGTGAGTCGGCCCGAAGCGGACAACCCCTCCTATGTCAGCGAGCCCCAGCCACTCGACTACATCGAGGGCATACGAGTGACCATCCCATACGAAGACTCCCTTTTCATCAAGGGCCATTGCCATCGCCGCTGGATTCATTCCAGATTTCGAGATCGAAACCGTAGGCACGCGCTTGGCAAACTGACACGGATCGGTGATGCCATGCACGATGACATCATCGAATCCACCGAGACCTTTGATGAGGCGAGTCGACAGAGTTTCCTCGTACGACGCCATCGCCCGCAGGCCGGCGTGGACATGACTCGTACGCTCGGTGTGCTTTTGATTGTCGATTTTGAACTCCGCGCCCATTGTTTTGCCAACCCACTCAAGATAGTCGACACTTCCGAGTGTGCCAGCCTGACCCTCAAGCGATTGGGTTCCCGTTTCGAAGCGTCCAGGAAGATCATTGCTGGACACGCGCAACTTATATGGATGGAGTTTTTCAAGCAGTTCTTCGCGTGCCCACAGCACACCTTGGTGCGGTCCATAAAACTTGTAAGCAGATGCAACTAGAAAGTCACATCCAAGTTCCTGAACGTCGATCGGCCCATGGGGCGCATACTGCACCGCATCAATATAAGTCAGTCCACCCGCAGCACGAATACGCCGACAGATTTCCTTGACATCATTGATGGTACCGAGCAGATTGCTGGCGTAGTTGATCGCCGCGAACCGTGTCCGATCAGTGATCAGTTCGTCGAGTTGCTCAATGTTGAGCTGATAGTTCGAGCGGTCGAAATCGAGACGCTTGAGCACCAGGCCACGCTCTTCGGCCAAGATCCGCCAAGGCGATGCATTGGCATCGTGCTCCATGCGAGTGACGATAATCTCGTCTCCCTCATTGAATAGGTGCGCGATTGCGCGAGTCATCACAAAAGCAAGCGAAGTTGCATTGGGGCCAAACACGATTTCGCGAGGCGAGTTGGCGTTGTAGAAGTCGGCCATTGCTTCGTGAGCGGAATCAATCAACGCTGTTGCCTCGCGAGTGGTCGTGAAGTTGCCGCCCATGTTTGCATTGCAATGCACCAAAGCGTGCAACATTCGATCAATGACTTGTTGAGGCACTTGAGTACCCGCCGGATTGTCAAGATAAATACGGCGGCGACCATGATCATCCACAGCAAGAGCTGGAAACAGTGAACGAATGTGACCGATATTCAAACTCATGAAGAACTCCCTGACTTGAACGTAGTGGCAATTTCGCGCATCCCGTCACGCGCTTGGTTGACCATGAAATCGATATCGTCCTCGGTCATCGCAGTCGACAAGATCAACATCCCATGAGGAATGATCTGAACTCCATGATTCAGCAGATAACGATGCAACATGTAGACCATTTCAGCCTCTCGTCGCCGCAACGGAATTTCACGATAATTCGAGAACGACTCGTTGCTAAAGATCAACGACACCATCGAGGCGCAGCCGTACACCTTGCCAGGTAGTCCAGTCTCAGCAATCGCATGACGCAAGCCAGATCGTGCACGCTCACCCAGTGCATTGAGGCGCGTGTACGCATCTGGTGTCATCTGAACCATGCTGGCTAAACCTGCCGCCATCGTCATCGGATTTGCGTTGTATGTACCACCATGCTCAACCCGCACAGGCTTGATGGTTTGGTCAAAGACTGACATGATCTCGGCGGACCCTCCAGTGGCACCAACGGGCAACCCGCCACCGATCACTTTGCCGAGCGCAGTGATATCGGGAGTAACGCCATAGTGACCTTGTGCGCCGTGGTATCCAACACGAAACGAAAACACCTCATCGAAAATCAGCACAATGCCCAATTCGCGAGTGACCTCGCGAATCATCTGCAGATACTCGGGTGTGGCCTCGACAAATCCCATCCGTGACACAATCGGATCGATGATGACTGCGGCAAGTTCGCGCGAATGACGAACAATCAACTCACGCGTTGCATCAACATCATTGAATGGAAGCACGACAGTGTCGCGCAATACGCTCTCGGTCAACCCCTCGGTAGCAGCCACGCTGGCCGGCTCGGTGGGACTGCCAAAGGACTTCGGCGAAGGTGCCACACTCACTTCGATTGAGTCCGCATTGCCATGATATGCCCCCTCAACTTTGGCAATTTTGTCACGGCCAGTGAATGCACGCGCGGCACGCAACGCCATCAGCACTCCCTCAGAGCCTGAGTTAGAAAATCGAATTTGCTCAATTCCGGGAACTCGGTCGCACAGCAGTTCGGCAAGTTCAATCTCGACTTCGGTTGGCATACCAACTGCAAGAAGTTTTTGCGATTGCTCGGCCAGAGCAGCAAGCACTGCTGGGTTCGCGTGCCCGTGTATGAGTGACGACCAGTTGTTCACGAAGTCAATGCGTTCAGTCCCATCAACGTCGACTACTCGACAGCCCTTACCACTGGAGGCGTACAGTGGATACGGATCAAACATAACGCCGACGCGGCTGTTGCCACCCGGCATCACCTTGCGGCCACGCTCATATAGTTTCGCCGATACTGAGTTCAGATCTGGGTACATAACATCTCCCGTCGTTTTTGGATTTCTATCTCATGAGTCACGACTGAAGCAGTCGTTGACGCAGAACTTTTTTGTCGACTTTTTCCAGCGTTACCCGCGGAAACTCATCGACAATGATCACTTCCACTGGCACCTTAAAATCAGCCAAATTGACCCGGCAGGCAGTGAGCACCCGCTCGGACAATCCGGCATCTGGAGCAAATGCAATAACGAAGGCCACCGGTACTTCATCGAGCATCTTGTGTGGCTTGCCCACAACTGCCACCTCGCGCACTCCTGCAACGGCACCGATAATCCGTTCGACCTCAGCTGCCGAAACATTCTCGGCTCCGACACGCAACATGTCCTTGCCACGATTATCGAACCTTATATGCCCATCTTCGAACGGGGTCACGAGATCGCCAGTGTCGAACCAGTCCTCATCGTCAAACGCTGCGTCAGTGGCCTCAGGGTTATGCAAGTACTCAGAGAATAGGGAGACCCCTCGCAAGCCTCGGATCTTCAGCCAGCCACTCTCGCCGAAATCAACCTCAGTGCCATCGTCGCGCAGAATGCGGATCTCATATCCTGCAACTGGCACACCCATTGCCATGTGACGATTAGGTAGTCGATGCTCAGCCATGATGCACAACGTGATGGTCTCGGTCATTCCAAACCATCCAAGTGTGGGCAAATTCCAAAACTTCTTGGCGATGCCGATGTCGCTAGCTCCTAAACCCCAGAACCGCAGCTTGTGCGCACCAGGCATGGGTTGTTCGGCAAGGGCCATGATCATAAATGGAATCGATGATGTCCATGTACAACCATGCTCGATCACGGTGTCCCAATAGCGCGAAGCAGAGAAACGAGGTTGCAGCACGATGGTTCCACCTGACCACAGAGTGCTGAGCATTGAATAGGACAAAGCATTGGTGTGGTAGAGCGGAAGAAAGATAAGCGTCACGTCGTCTGGACTGAGGTCCAGTAACGAGGCACCCATCTTGGCTCCCCACAGTGCGTTGGCATGTGTCCACACAACGCCCTTCGGGCGCGCCGTTGTTCCCGATGTAAATTGAATGCTGTTAGGAGATAGCGAGTCTGATCGAACCGCTGCAATTGCCGGCGCTATTGAAGCGATGTCTTCAAAGCGAATCACTTCTGCGGGTGCTGTCACTGTTGGTGTGGCTCCGAGATCGGTATTCGTACACACTACGAAACGAACGATGGGTGAACCTACTGTGCCAGAGAGCGCCGCATCGAGAAGTGCGGGTTGAGTAATGACAGCGACGGCTCTGCTGTATTCAATGAAGTAGGCAAGTTCGCCAGCAGTCGAACGCGTGTTAGTTGTAACGGCAACCGCACCCATCCACGAGCAGGCAAACCATGACATCAGAAATTCAGGACAGTTACCCATATGAATCACCACAGGGTCACCCGATTTCACCCCGCGAGCAACCAGACCAGCGGCAACCCCGGCCACATCCTTGGCGAACTCGCTATACGTCCACGTTGCACCGACACCCTCGAAAGGTGTCCAAATCAAAAAAGGATGATCTGCCCGCATTCGCGCTTTATTCTCCAACAGCCACGGGACGTCGCGGCCTGCAAAAGGATGCGTCTTCGTTGGCTTGAATCTCGTGAGTGCTGGCATGAAGTTCCTCTGATACGGTCCCAAGACCCTTGTACATTGTACAAGGGTCTTGCAAGGGCTACCTTAGGTGAAGGTCAATACCTAATACGCGAACTAATAGGCCAACTTTCTTCGAAAGGCCATTGTCATGGACGGCAAAGTCAAGAAAAAATCAAACCAAGGGAACTTGCCTGCAGTACCCCTGACAAAGGCCACCATCGTGACTGCCGCCAGTCGCTTGATTGATCAAGGTGGTGCCAAGGAGTTCAGTATGCGTTCTTTGGCTAAAGCAATGGGCGTTTATCCCACAGCGCTGTATTGGCACGTCGGCGAAAGAGAACAACTGTTAGCAGCAGTAGGCAGCCGATGGATGCGCGGCGTAGTACCACCGGCGATGCTCGACGACTGGGAATCCTGGTTGCGAGATCTCAGTCACCGATACCGAGCCGCCTGTCACCGACATCCAAACATTGCTCGGCTCATTGGCAATGAGATTTTCAATGGCAACAGTGGGCTCTCTATTGCTGATGGAATTATCGCCCATCTTGTGGCATCTGGTATTCCAGACAGCGAAATTGTCAACTCGTACAACGCTCTCACTGGTTCGGTGGTCGGTTTCATCAGCCTTGAGTTCGCACAACTCTCCGAGAATCACAACCCAGATTGGGCGGTCAACACCGCTGCCGAACTTGCTGGGCTTGACGCTCGTCAATTCCCCTACCTAGTTCGTTACATGGATCAATTGACTGATCGTGCGTTTTCATTGCGTTGGACTAGCGGAGTCGAAAAACCCTTAAACGAGTCCTACGAATTTCTCATCGATCTTCTGATGGACGGAATTAAAGCGCGAGCGATCCACCAGCCTGAGAAGTAACTCGAACTCAACTGCTCATCGTCTCCCCTTCCCCGCGCTCGCCTTCTCGGTAGTTTTTGCGTCTTAGGTAGGTTTGTGAGCGTAAAACAACAGTTTTCCTACCGAGAACGCTGCGGATGCGAGAACGCTGCGGGTGCGGGCACGCCGCAGGTGCCAGATGTGGAACACAATGCGGGGCACGACAATATCTTTGGCGGAAGAGGTGGGATTTGAACCCACGGACGCTTGCACGTCGCACGCTTTCGAGGCGTGTCCCTTAGGCCACTCGGGCACCCTTCCGATATCCGAGGTTATCGGCGTGAGGCGAAGAACTGTTCCAGCAAAGTCTTGGACTCGGCGGCTAAAACTCCATGGGTGACCGGAAAATTGTGGTTTAGCCGAGGATCCACCGACACGTTATACAAACTCGCAGTGGCGCCACCCTTGAGATCGGCTGCTCCGTACACCAGCGAACCAATCCGCGCATTCAGTAAAGCTCCCGCACACATCACGCACGGTTCGAGGGTCACGACCAAGGTGCAATCCTGCAAACGCCAACGACCCAGATGTTTAGCGGCATCTTGTAAAGCCAATACCTCAGCGTGAGCCGTGGGATCCTGATAGTTCTCGCGTTCGTTATGTCGCGCAGCAATGATTTTTCCCTCATGCAGCACAACTGCGCCGACTGGAACATCATCATGATTCAAAGCGTCGCGCGCTTGCTCAAGTGCGGCCTGCATGGCAACTTCATGTATGTCGTGAACTGACATGGCGGAAGGGGTGGGATTCGAACCCACGGAGGCTTGCACCTCACACGCTTTCCAAGCGTGCCGATTCGGCCGCTCTCGCACCCTTCCAGGGTGTGCATGGTGCGAAATGTGGTGCGAAATTCGCCGACACACCTCACGTCATCTACATAGAGGTTACTAGCGCCCGCCCAATGGCAAAAGCCAACAAGACCCAAAGATCCTATTTCACAAAATTATTTTTCTTGTGTTCTCACCGCCGAAGGCGGCCCGAACACAAATAGGTAAATAGATAAATAGTTAAAAAGCCCGCACGGGACGGACGTAGTACGGGTTGGTCTTGAGGCTGACGTTCTGAGAGCCGAGGCTGAAATCCTGGAGCCACGCGTTGTAGTCGTCGTACTCAGAAGAACTCCAATAGTAGTCAGTAGAAAAACCACCAACACCCACCTGTCGCAGGTTGGTGTACATCAGCATCATTTCTCCGAGCGAACCTAAAAACCAATCAGTTTGTGTGCCACAAGATAAGGACTCGGCATATTTCGCTGCATTATTTGAGGTTGTATCGGAAGTGTAAACAGCCAAGATCGCAGTTGTGTTTGCTTGCCCTTGACCGACGGCATCCGCTGCCCAACCACGTGCTGCTAGCACTGACGAGTAATCTGACGACCAGGTGGTTAACGATTCACAATCCACTGGTGCGGCCTCTAGATAGTCAAACACCGAGTATTGGTCGTTGTAATCAACAAAGAAAATATGACCACCACCTGGACCTGTCATACCAATCTTGCAGAGCTCATCAGCAATGACGCCTACGTCTGATCCGTCGCACACCGATTGTTGCGTGATTGCCACAGTAGCGTCAGCACCCTTGGCGCCAGTAGCACCGGTCGCACCCTTGGCGCCAGTAGCACCGGTCGCACCCTTGGCGCCAGTCTTGTTCACCACCACTTTCGTTTCCGTCTTTGTCACGCATTTACCGTTCTTGGCATAACGCAACATGTTCGTTTTCTTGTTGGCACACACCGTCACAGTTTTTGTCGATGATGCGGCAATCACCCCCACACCACCCCCGACTGTGAGACCAGCCAACACACCAACAACAAGCATCACTCCAACTGAACGACGCGAATACGACCGGGACTTAGGTAAAAGGCTCATGGGCGCACCCTACATCGCCCAAAGCCCCCCGAAACGCGCTCCAAAAAACCGCATTTCGCGTTCCAAACGTTTACTGAGACATCATCTGCCAGCGCATCAATACTGGGGTTTGGAATTACACACCACCCTTCCAGGGTGTGCATCACACGTTCCTGCCGGATGTGGTGACGGCCAGGCGATCTGCGGCACACGAGCCAATCCGCTGAAGGCTGCTACCTTCCGGTCCTGACCTGATTCACGGGAACCCGTTGCACAGGACCCGACCGTCACCACGCCCGGCAGGTGCCGAGTGAAGCAAAGTCAGACTACCTGCCTCGGGCCCGAGCGAGACCAGTCGCCTTTTCCGCTAGTCGGGGAACACCCAAGTCAGCACAGAAATCGGCAAAATCATCTGTCGGACCGTTCCAATGCCAATCGTCCACCTTGCCGACCGGAACATCATTGATCGTGGTCGCAATGCGACGAAACAAAAACGCTAGATCACGGTTTTCACTCAGGGCCGCAGCCAATTTGACAGCACCTCGAAGTCCAGGCACATCCCACTGGCCAGCAGCGTCGGGAATGTTTTCAATATGTCCGTAGCGCGCCAAAACCGCCGAGGCTGACTTTGCTCCCCAGCCCGCAAGTCCTGGAAAACCGTCGGCGGTGTCGCCGACTAGCCCAAGATAATCAGCAATGCCCGATGGTGGAACCCCAAACTTTTCCAGCACAGCTGCTTCGTCCACCAAACCATTTTCACCTTTGCCCATTTTGCGTCGATCAATCTGCACTACCCGCGTGCCTTTGACACATTGACCAAGGTCTTTGTCGGGACTCAAGATCTGCACCTGTGTGACGCGTGGATCTGCATCAGCAAGAGCGGCGGCCGAAGCCAACGCATCGTCGGCTTCATATTCAATCATCGGCCACACAGTCACACCCATAGCTCGTAACGCTTCTTCCATAATCGGAATCTGCCCGAGAATTTCTGGTTCCATGCCCTCGCTTGTTTTATAACCATCCCACAAGTCGTTACGGAAACTTTCAATCACATGATCTGAAGCCACAGCAATGTAAGTCGCCCCTTCAGTCAACAACTGCAGTGTCGAATTGAGTACGCCGATCGTCGCTGCATTCGGGGCTGGAGTAGATGAACGAACTGCTTGACCATAATGCTGGCGATACAACTCATAGGTACCGTCGACTAAATGAACGATCATAAAAGCCAGCCTAGAGGACGCGTCGCGCGAGATTGTTAAGAAGGCCGCACCATCTCAATCAGTACTTGCCCATGCAAAATTGCGGCCAAGGTACCAAGGGCTAGGAACGGTCCAAAGGCAATCGCAGTGCGCCGATTCGCTGTGCCGAAAATCATCAGCATGGCGCTCACCAATGCGGCGAGGATAAACCCGTACAGCAAGCCGACGAGAGCTAACCCAGGGTTCAGCCAACCTAAGTACATGCCGAGCAACGGACTCATGCGCACATCGCCATCACCGAGTCCTCCACGACTGAGCAGATACAGCACGCTCATCGCACTCACAGAAATCACCGCGCCGAGTGCCGCCATGTACATCCGCCGTGGTTGGTCATCAACAAGCGCTGCCACGCTCAGCAAAACAGCACCGATAATCATCACGATGTATGTGACTTCGCGTGGTAAGCGGTGGGTGCGCAGATCAATGAAAGTCAAGACCAGCAGGCCTGACGTCAAAACACAAAAAGCAGCCACAGTGACGCCACGATCAAAGCGAATCGCCATCATCGCAAACAGGAATGTGGTGATGCATCTGATGAGAAGAACAGACTCACTTGCGTTGACACTGCGATCAATAACACTGGTCAAAAATGAACCAACGAAGAGCCCAACGAGAATCGTGATGAGGATTGCCAGCACAAAGAGGTGAGGCTAACGACGAAGAGTTTGCTACTACTGAGATCAACGAAAACTCAACAAACTCTTGAGAGTTGCGATTGACACCTATAAAACGGTCACCCTCACTCAATATCTAAACAATAGAACGCAACAAATCCGATCTAGGTCGTACCCTGATGGGAATGGAAAACGAATCTGTTGCAACCGTGCACCTCAAGCCAGAGCGAGATCGCAGCATGAAGCGATTACATCCTTGGATTCTCAGCGGTGCAATTGCGCGAGTTGAAGGTGACCCTCAGCCTGGCGACACAGTGCGCGTCATCGCTGCTGGTGGTGCCGAGTTGGCAACAGCCTCCTATAGCCCATTTTCTGCGCTGCGGGCGCGAGTCTGGTCATTTGATCCATCCGTTGAAATCAATGCTGGATTTATCACTGGGCTCATCAACGCCTCGGTCGCTTTACGCGCGGCACATAGTGAATTCGCCCATACTTGCCGTTTGATTTTCGGTGATGCTGATGGATTGCCAGGTTTGGTAGTTGATCGCTACGGTGAAGTCGTAGTGATGCAGATCACCACCGTTGGTATTGAGCGTTGGCGTGATGCTGTGGTCTCAACCTTGATGACAATCGATGGAGTGACATGCGTGTACGAGCGAAGCGATGGCGCTGACCGTGAACGTGACGGTTTAACTAACCGCATTGGATTGGCTGCTGGAACTTTGCCGTCCACTATTTATGCCATTGAAGGAAACGAGAAATACAACGTCAATGTTGAAGAAGGACATAAGACAGGTTTCTACATTGATCAACGTGATTCACGAGCGTTGGCTGGTCGTCTCTCGCAAGGTGCTCGGGTGCTCAACGTGTTTGGTTACACGGGATCATTTAGCGTCGTGGCCCAACGCAACGGTGCTGCGTCTGTCACCACAGTGGAATCCTCGGGACCTGCGTTGGAAATCGCCCGCCAGAACGGAGAACTCAATGGTGTGGACATCGGTGAACTCATCGAAGGTGACGCCTTTGAAGTATTGCGCCGGATGCGTGATCGTCGAGCCGAATTTGATTTGATCATCCTTGATCCACCGAAGTATGCAACCGGCACAGCACACCTTGAACGCGCCACGCGTAAGTACAAGGACATCAACTT
>CAMAYS010000016.1:0-24441 GCA_945862545.1 Bifidobacterium breve
GGATCCAAGAGACGGACAGTCACCGGCAAACCATCCATGGCTTTCAAGATTTCAATGAAGTCCTTCTTCTGTACCTTGCGTAATTCTTCAAGGGCTTTAGCTTCATCGGCCGGGGTTTGAGCCAAAATCATGCGCCGTACGACGGGCAAGCGATCGGGAGCCAAGAACATGTGCTCAGTACGACACAGTCCAATACCTTGAGCGCCCAACTTGCGGGCGTTCGTCGCTTCTTCTCCTGTGTCGGCGTTAGCGCGCACCGCCATCTTGCCCTTACGAACCTGATCGCACCATTGCAAAATAATGTCAAACTCTTTGGGCGGTTTGGCTTGCGATAACGCCAGTGATCCAACAACAACTTCACCTGTCGTGCCATCCAATGAAATAACGTCACCTTCAACAACGGTGACCGACCCAGCAGTGAACTTTTTCCCATCAATTTTGATTGCCTCGGCGCCAACCACAGCAGGGGTTCCCCAGCCTCGTGCGACAACGGCGGCATGACTGACAAGACCGCCGCGGGCCGTGAGAATTCCTTCAGCGATCATCATCCCGTGCACATCTTCAGGACTGGTTTCGCTTCGCACCAAAATCACTTTTTCTCCGCGATCAGATGCATCCACGGCATCATCGGCGGTGAAATACACCTTGCCGACAGCCGCGCCAGGTGATGCCGCTAACCCTTTAGCGATCACCTTCTTCACTCCTGCTTCAAACTGCGGATGTAAAACCTGATCAAGATGTTCAGCGGCCACTCGAGTGATGGCTTCTTCGCGAGAGATCTTCCACACACCCTTAGGTCCCTTGGTGCCCTTGGTCATGTCCACGGCCATACGCAACGAGGCCGCCCCTGTGCGCTTACCGACGCGTGTCTGCAACATCCACAACTTGCCCTGTTCAATAGTGAACTCGGTGTCGCACATATCTTTGTAGTGCGCCTCAAGGCGCAGAAAAACACCCATCAATTCAGCGTGAATCTTCGGGAACTGAGATTTCAAAGCATCAAGATCTTCGGTATTGCGAATTCCGGCAACGACATCTTCTCCTTGAGCATTGACCAGGAAGTCGCCGTATGGAACATTTTCACCAGTGGCTGCGTTGCGCGTGAAGCCAACTCCAGTACCAGAATTTTCATCACGGTTACCAAAAACCATGACTTGCACATTGACGGCAGTCCCCAAATCGTGGGCAATCTTTTCACGCACGCGATATGCAATAGCGCGCGCTCCATTCCAACTTTTAAATACAGCTTCAACTGCCCCACGCAATTGCGCCTCAGGCTTTTGCGGGAATGGCTTGCCAGTTTCCTTTTTCACTATTGCCAAGTAACGAACACATAATTCTTTGAGTACGACCGAAGTGAGTTCAGAGTCAGTCTTGACTTTGGCTTTATCTTTTGCTGCCTCAAGCGGATGCTCGAAATGCGATCCTTCAACGCCCAAAACAATACGTCCATACATCGCAATAAAACGCCGATACGAGTCATAGGCGAAACGCTCGTTTCCTGTGGCGCGGGCAAGACCTTTCACGCTTTGGTCGTTCAAGCCCAAGTTCAGGACGGTGTCCATCATCCCTGGCATGGAGAACTTTGCCCCAGAGCGCACGCTGACCAATAACGGATCACTCGGATCGCCAAGTTTGCGCTTCATGGCTTTTTCAAGTTTGGTGACTTGCGCCCTAATCTCAGCGTCAATGCTCTTAGGCCATCCACCCACCATGTAATCGCGACAAGCATCGGTACTGATGGTGAAGCCAGGAGGAACGGGGAGTTTCAAAACACTGGTCATCTCCGCCAGGTTGGCGCCCTTTCCTCCCAGCAGATCCTTCATCTGCATCGGAGGACGGCGGTGTTTGTGATCAAAAGAGTAGACGTAAGGCACGGTAGACAAGTCTAGAACCCGAACCCGCAACTCCTAACATGCTTCATCATGCGAATCTTTGGTTTTCCGATTCAAGTTCGACCAGGTTTTGCCATGTTCATGTTGCTGATCATCATCATCAACGGCATTCCCATGGGCCCCTGGCTTGCGGGGTCAGTCGCATTCTTCACAGTCCTGCATGAACTCGGCCACGCCTTTGCAGCACGCCGAACAGGTGCCAATGCCCGCATTTCCTTGGAGTTTTTAGCGGGATATGCCTCATTCACCCCAGTGCGCCCCCTCCAGCGCTGGGAAAAAGCCGGTATTTCGTTGGCTGGACCTCTGGTACAAATCATCACTGGTGTCGCCGTTCTTCTGGCGATGGGGGTCAACCCCTTAGCCCACGATCAATACGCCGCCGACTATTCGTCGTTCGCTATCTGGTGGGCTGGGCCCGTCATTGGGGTCGTAAATCTGATCCCCGTTCTGCCGCTCGATGGAGGCAATATCGCCAGCGAGATCATTGACTTCTTTGCTCCAGGACGTGGGCGCGCACTCATGATTCGTCTCAGTGTCCCGCTCACCGCTCTGGTGTTGATGGCGATGGTTCTCGTAGACAATCTGCGACCACTCGTGGTCTTCGCCGCGCTTCTGCTGTTTCTGCAACTGCAAACGCTTTCGCAACTCTCCTCAGCGTCGCCAGACAAGCGTCGTCAAGCGCATATCTTGCAGCAAAAAATTCTCGCTGAAGCTGAAGATAATGCTTGGCGCAGCGGCCGCCCAAGTCTTTTGCACGGGCAGCAGGTGATGTCACCATGGTGGAATGCATATTGCCGATATCGCGCCGGTCACTCCTCGGCGACTTCAGTGATCATCGAAGATTTACTCAACACCTCAACACAGCGCGCACCATGGTGGCCCCCACACGCTGCTTCAGTGGAGCAGCTTGAACCGCTTGTCTCGGGTCTTCAACGTCCGTTACCTGAACCAACAGCAGAGACCGATGAACTCAGCGCCTGCACTTTGCTCTGCGTGCTACGCCGCACTTCACGGTTTGAAGAGGCCGCACGTTATGGGGCCAAGCTGTTTACTCAACGCCCGTCATCAAGTGTGGCAGTTGAAGTCGCGCGCAGTATCTGCGCCATGGGGTACTTCGATTCCGCTGCGCAGTGGATCACCGTTGCTGGCCGAGTGGATGAGGATTCGTCGCTTCTTTTAATCGCTCTGGAGCAGTTCTCCGATTTTCAAGTTTTGCGCGGACGCAGCGATATTGAAGAACTTGTCGCCCAACTTCGCTCCGAGGTCACTCCACCGAATCGTTAGCGGACCCCACAAGAACACCAACATCAACAGCGCGAGCCACATAGCCCAAGGCATCGCCCTCGCCCACTGATGTAAACACTCCAACCTCAACCCCGTCGACGATGATCGCACCTCCGGCGACTGCTCCAACAATTCTTTCGCCTTGCAAAAGACGCAAAGTCTTTGGTGCTGTCGAGCCTCGACTATCCATTCGTTCAACCAATTCTTGCCCGGGGTAACAACCCTTGGTGAAACTCACTGCACGGCTGACGACACCGGTTGCCGCAGGCAAGGTTTCACCAGAGATAATTTCGCGCCCCATCATCGGCCAGCCGGCACGAATACGCAAGGCCTCAAGGACTTCGCCAGTTACTTGTTCAATGCTCTCAGGGTGACCCAAGTCAACTGTTCCTAGCGGTGTGTCAACCGCCAAACCATTACCCCATTGAGCAGGGATACCTCCCTCAACTTCAAGCGATGAGCCATCAGTACTGCGAATACAGAGATATTTTTCCGTTGAAACAACAATCTCGGCTTTGACGCGAATCTTGAAACGATTGAGGCGTTCCAATAATTGATCCGACAGTCCCTCGACTGCATCGGTATCAAGAACGAAAACCTCTTCGCTGACACGCGTGACGCGAACCAAGGCGATGACTTTACCCATTGGTTCAAGGACAAATGAATAGCGCGACTGACCAACTAAGAGTGAGGCGACATCATTGCTCAATTGCGAATGCAAATATTTCCCAGCGTCCGGTCCACTGACCGTGAACACCAAACGTTCAATCTCACTGGCGACAATTTTTGTGACGGTCATGCCTTTGTTCCACCTTCAATGCGACGCATCGTCATCCGACGCGCCGCTGGTATTGCAGCCAATAAGCCCGCTGCCTTATTGCGACATTCTAAATCTTCATCATCGGGTTCACTATCGGCCACAATCCCAGCACCAGCCTGCAAATATGCTGCCGATGGACCAATGAACATGGTCCGAATTGCTATCGCCGTGTCGAGATTGCCACTGAAATCGACGTAACCCACAACTCCTGCATAGGGGCCGCGCTTGACGGGTTCGAGTTCGTCAATGATTTCCATAGCTCGCACTTTAGGAGCTCCACTCACAGTGCCCGCAGGCAGAGTGGCACGCAAAACATCAATCGCCGTTTTCCCAGGCAGCAAATCACCACTGACCTGAGATGTCAGATGCATCACATGACTGTATTTTTCAAGGGTCATCAATTCATCTACTTTGACCGTGCCAAAAGATGAGACACGACCGACATCGTTACGCGCGAGGTCAACGAGCATGATGTGTTCAGCAACCTCTTTCGGGTTTTCGCGAAGTTCGGCGGCCAAGCGACGATCATGCTCATCATTGGTGCCACGTTTGCGAGTTCCCGCGATCGGCCGACTAATAACCCGACCGCCGAGCAACTGCACCATCGGTTCGGGAGAACTACCGACGATAGTGACACCTGGATGACGCAGGAAATACATGTACGGACTGGGATTCACTTGACGCAACACGCGATACATATCAAAAGGATCAGCTTCAAGTTGGAGTTCATAACGCTGCGATAACACCACTTGGAAAATGTCGCCAGCCTTGATGTATTCCTTGGCTACTTCCACAGCGCGCTGGTAAGCCCCATTGGGCATTGAACTAGTGGCCACAGGAAGAACATCATCTCGTTGAGGTGGCTCCACTGGGGTGTACGGCAAGGGACGGGCCAAATCTTCAACGGCGCGAAGCGCTCTTTGTGCCGCCTCGTCATACAAGACATCTAGTTCGTTGACACCCAGTGGCTGCGCATTGAGGGCCACAACGGGCACGCTCTCAATGAGATAGACCCGTTGACGCCAGTGGTCGAAAGCCGCCAACGAACCAATAACACTCATCACGCCATCGGGTAAGTGCCGATCATCATGTGGAGTATTGGGCAGAGATTCAACTTCACGAACAATGTCGTAGCCGAGAAATCCCATCACTCCACCTTGCAAAGGCGGCAGATCGGGGATCACTGGACTGCGATATTCGAGGACAAGTGCTTCAATTGCTGCCAACATGCCTTGATCGCGCGGTACCGATGCAGGGATGTCGCCCGTGACGCGCAGTTCACCATCAATGAGTTCCAAAGTCGCACGCGGATGACGCCCAACAAAACTAAACCGACTCCAACGTTCACCGTGCTCCACCGACTCAAGTAGGAAACCTGGCTCATCGCCCACCAATTTGGCGAAAGCAGCAACTGGTGTTTCCAAGTCAGCAAGAACTTCAACCCAAACTGGCACCACCGTGTACTGAGCCGCCAAAGAATGAAACTCTTCGCGCGTCGGATGTACTTCTAATGGACTAGTCACGCAATGGTTCCAAATCTAGAGAAGAAGCACGTGCGCGCACCGGTATGGCAGGCGCCATTTCCTTCTTGTTCAACTTTAAATAAAAGCGTGTCACCATCGCAGTCGTAATACGCCTCACGCACGAACTGTCGATCACCACTCGTATCGCCCTTACGCCATAACTCTTGACGACTGCGACTCCAGTACACCATGCGACCCTCGGCAAATGTCATTGACAAACTTTCCGCATTCATCCAAGCCATCATCAGGACATCGCCGTTGACGATGTCCTGAGTCACGACGGGAACGAGGCCATCGGAGTTGTACTTCACAGCGGCTAGCTGTTCAGAGGTTGGAACAATCACATTCATAACCCCTACCTTGTCAGAGATACAGCCCAGTATGGCCATCAATTCGACTGGCGGCCACGGCATGAATGTCTCGTTCGCGCAACATGATGTAATCCACGCCTCCGACCTCGACCTCGTAGCGATCCTCTGGCCCGAAGAGAACTCGGTCCCCGACTTCGACGCTGCGCACGTTTTGACCCAAAGCCACGACCTCGGCCCACACCAGCCGCTTAGATATCTGAGCGGTGGCGGGTATCAAAATCCCTCCCATGCTGCGTCGGTCAGTATCCTTGTCTGGAATCTTCACCAATAACCGATCGTTCAACATCTGAATAGCCAATTTGTCTAACCCGATGGGGTCTTTAGCCACTTCAGTCTCAGGTTTTGACTTTTTATCTTTTCCTTCAGCCACAACGGGCACGGTACCGTCAAGAGTGTGCCAAACGAAACCGAATCCCCTCCCTCTTCGATCACATTGACCACTATTGATGGGGTGCAGTTGGTCGGCGAGGTCATGACAGCGCATTCCAGCGAGCCAATTCGCGGAGGCGTCGTTCTCGCACATCCTCACCCGTTGTATGGCGGGGATCGGCTCAATCCCGTGATTGATGCCCTCTTTCGGACTTTACCGAAGCACGGATTTCATACTTTGCGTTTCGATTTTCGTGGGGCCGGCGAAAGTTTCGGTGAGCACGATAATGGTGATGCTGAACGTCTTGACATAGCCGCAGGAATCGACTTTTTATCGCAGATGGACGATCACGGCGTCTGGGTCTGCGGTTATTCATTTGGTTCCGTGGTCGGCCTTAATGTCGTCGAACCGCGAGTCAATGGATGGATAGCCGTCGCTCCGCCACTCGCTGCATTACCCAATTCCACGAGAGTTTTAGCCAGTGGTGATCCTCGGCAAAAACTTTTACTCGTTGGCGAACATGACCAGTTCAGTACGCCCTCACAAATTGTGCACACCACCGGGGAGTGGATCAACTCTCATCAAGAAACAATCAACGGCGTGGATCACTTTTTATTGGGTCGCACACAGTGGGTCGCCGATCATGTCGCGCAGTGGCTCAAGAACGCAGAGCAGTCTTAATTTGTCCCATCACCTCTGGGGTCAAAAGTTCAATCACATCAAGTGCTTTAAAATTCTCGACGACCTGCGAAGCCTTGCTGGCACCGGTAATGACCGTTGATACATTCGGATTTTTTGTGCACCAGGCAAGAGCCATCTGCGCCAAAGTACATCCAAGCCCATCAGCAATAGGCATCAGTTTCTTGACAGTACTTTGCGCTTTTTCAGCAGTCAGGCGTTCGGCAAGCCATGAGTATCCAGGTAACGCCGCACGCGAGTCTTCGGGAACGCCATCAAGATATTTTCCTGTCAAAACCCCTGACGCCAAGGGACTCCAAATTGTCGTTCCGAGTCCGATGTCTTCATAAAGACGCTTGTACTCAACCTCCACGCGCTTGCGCTCAAGCATGTTGTATTGCGGTTGTTCCATAACCGGCTTATGCAGATGATGACGATCCGCTATATCCCAGGCCGCGCGAATTTCGTCGGCCGTCCATTCGCTCGTTCCCCAATAAAGAACTTTTCCTTGATCAATGAGATCGCTCATCGCCCAGACAGTCTCTTCAATCGGCGTATTCGGATCGGCACGGTGACAGAACAATAAGTCAACGAAATCAACTTGCAAGCGATCAAGGCAACCCTCAATAGCGTGATGTACATATTTGCGATTCAGAGTGTTCCCCATATTGGGCACGCCACCCTCAATGCCCCAAAAGATCTTGGTGGACAACACGTAATCTTGGCGACGCCAACCTAAATCTTTGATGACGCGACCCATGATCGCTTCACTCTCGCCGCCGGCATAGGCCTCGGCATTATCAAAAAAGTTGCATCCGGCATCCCATGCATTCGCCATGCAGTCGCGTGCCATGTCATCGTTCAGTTGGGTATCAAAAGTTACCCAACTTCCGAAAGATAAGACCGAGACCTTCAGCCCACTGCGACCGAGTCGGCGATATTCCATCTTCGGATTGGGCGTGAACTTGGCAACAGGTGAGGTACTCATGAGTGCCAACCTTAGTGTTGATCAGTCCAAGTGACGAGAGCGGCGCGCTAATTCGGCGATCTCATCGGGTCCGACGCCACAACATCCGCCGATGAACTTAGCGCCAAGTTGCACCCAGCGCGTGAGCTCCGCAGTTGAAGGAATCGACTCGCCGCTACCGATCCAACAACGCCCCATAGCGTCCCATTCGCGACCGTGATTGGGATACACCACAAAGGCTGTGGTGGGGGCAAGTTGTCCCATGGCCAACAGAAGTCCTTCAACATAGACGGGGCCAGTGCAATTGATCCCCACACCCACCAAGTTGTCATAGTCCACAACACTTGCCACCGCTTGGGAGACCGTGTTCCCTCCATAAGTCACAGCGCTATCGGCGAAACCGAAACTGAACCATGCAGGCGGAGATCCACACTCCTGAAGAATCTCAGCAATCAACCGAGCCTCATCAGCCAAGGGGATTGTTTCCACGGCTATCAAGTCAGCCCCAGAGTCAACAAGAATGTTCAACTTATGACGGTGATAATCCTCAACGTCAGACCACTCAACGTCATAACGGCCTGTGTATTCGCTGCCATCAGCCAAGCACGCTCCAAATGGTCCGATGGATGCTGCCACCAATGTGTTTGTCCCAGCCACAGCACGTCGAGCAATCAAAGTTGTATCAAGTAACGCTTGACGAGATTGCGCTGGAGTCAGACCACAGGATTCAAATTGGCTCTGTCCACATTGGTAACTAGCGGTGGCAATGATCTGTGAACCTGCTTCAACGAACGAGCGATGTGCACGCTCCAAAAGTGCTGGATTGTCAACAACAGTCTGTGCTGTCCACAGCGACCCAGACACATCAGCCCCCAGTAATTCAAGCGCTGTTGATAGTCCCCCATCAATCACGACCACGGGTTCGTGGCCGAATAGAGACTGAGTCAATGCGCTGGCCGAACGATGATTCCTGCCTCAATCATGCATCGTTTCGCTTGAGCTACAGTGAACTCGCCAAAGTGAAAAATTGAGGCTGCCAAAACTGCATCGGCACCACCGATAACAATACCGTCGACAAGATGCTCGAGTGTTCCCACTCCACCAGAGGCGATGACAGGGACGCCCACGGCATCACTCACACGGCGCGTGATCTCAAGATCAAATCCCTCTTTAGTGCCATCACGATCCATTGAGGTCAAGAGTATTTCTCCCGCTCCGAGAGCGCTCGCGCGGGTGACCCACTCGACGACGTCAATCCCAGTGGGTGTTCGCCCACCGTGTAAAAACACTTCATAGCCTGCAGAACCATCGGACCGACTCTTGGCATCAACCGCGCACACCACGCACTGTGAACCAAACTCACTAGCAATTTCGGCAATCAACTGCGGGTTTTCCACCGCAGAGGTATTGACACTGACCTTGTCCGCACCGGCACGCAACATTCGTCGGGCATCTTCAACACTGCGAATACCGCCACCAACAGTGAAAGGAATAAAAACCTGTTCGGCAGTTCGCGAAATGACATCAACCATGGTTGCACGACCATCGCTTGACGCTGTGATGTCGAGAAAGACAAGTTCATCGGCGCCTTCGGCGTCATACTGCGCAGCTAACTCGACAGGATCCCCAGCATCGCGCAGATTGACGAAATTTGTTCCCTTCACGACGCGACCGTTAGTCACATCGAGACAAGGAATAACGCGCGCAACCTTCATGACATTCCGTTCGCATGACGCAACACTGAGATCGCCTCCGCAACACTAAAACGACCTTCGTACAAGGCCTTGCCAGTAATGACCCCCGCCAAATTTTGAATGTCGCCTAATGCCCGAACATCGTCAAGTGAAGCCACGCCACCACTAGCAATCACGGGAATGGTGGTAGCCAATGCAGCAGCACGCAGTCCGTCCACATCGGGACCCTGCAACATGCCATCGCGCGAGATATCCGTAATCACGAAAGCCGATGCGGACGGGAACCACGATAAGGCATCGTTGAGTTGCACACCAGAGTCCTGAGTCCAACCGTGAACAGCAATCTCGCCGCCACGGTGATCGAGGCCAACGGCCACGGCAACAATCTTTGCTGCCTCTTCAACCAAACTTGGATCGGCGACGGCCGCCGAACCCATCACCACACGCGCTACGCCAGCATCACTTAAGGCCTGAGCGTCGCTTAAAGAGCGCACACCTCCGCCGGTTTGTACTGCCGCACGATCACCCACAGCACGCGCTACATCCGCCACGACGCGACGATTGATAGCTTCACCCGTTCGCGCCGCATCAAGGTCAACAATGTGAATCCAAGTCGCTCCAGCCTCGACGAAAGACAGTGCCACAGCCACCGGATCATCGCCATACACAGTTTCTCGGGCATAGTCGCCTTGTAAAAGTCGCACGACCTGACCGCCGCGAAGATCAATCGCTGGGTACAACTCAACAGTCATGACTTGCCCGCGGCTTTCACAAAGTTGTCCAGCAACGCAAGACCACTGGCACCAGATTTCTCTGGATGAAATTGCGTGGCGAAAACATTACCGAGTCGAAACGCAGCATTCAGCGTGCCGCCGTATTCACAGGTAGCGGCAATCACCTTGTTGTCATTTGGGACACCGTGCAACGAGTGCACAAAATAAACCCATGAGCCATCAACAGATTGTGAGAGTAATGGACCTGAGAACATTGGATCTTTTGGATGTTCAAAATTCAACTTGTTCCATTGCATCTGTGGTCGCTTGACCCCGGGTGGAATCCATGTGACCATGCCAGAAATGATGTCTAAGCCACGCGCCTCAAGATTTTCTTCACTCCCAGTAAAGAGCATCTGCATACCAACACAAATGCCAAGGAAAGGCCGACCAGAATCAACGGCTTGGTGCACGACTTTTTCCAGCCCAGCGGCTCGCAATGCAGCCATACATGCTCCGAAAGCACCCACTCCTGGTAGCACGACAGCGTCCGCAGTCGCCACGAAGTCGGGATCACGGGTCAGACGCGCATCAGCTCCGACTTTTTGCAAAGCTTTTTCTGCAGAACGCAGATTGCCAATGCCGTAATCCAATACAGCAATAACAGGTGCCGTCACAGAACGCCTTTCGTTGATGGCACTTCAGATCCCTCAATACGTACCGCATCGCGTAAGCAGCGACCGAGACCTTTGAACGCTGCCTCAATGATGTGATGGACATTATGGCCATGCTTCAACGTGACGTGCAGTGTGACTCCAGCAGACATAGCCAGCGAACTGATGGCATGCTCCGCCAATTGTGGATCAAACGCAGGATTCCCAAGTGGCAAGCACTCTGGAAGAGGCACATCCCAGACGACAAATGGACGACCAGAGAGGTCCAAAGCGATTTCAACAAGGGCTTCGTCGAGTGGATAGAGACCACTTGCAAAACGGCGTACGCCGGCCTTGTCACCAAGAGCCTCGCGTATCGCTTCGCCCAAGGTAATTGCTACGTCTTCGACGGTGTGGTGAGTATCAATATGCAGATCACCCTTGGCCGCAATACGCAGATCAAATCCACCATGTTTGCCGACTTGGGACAACATGTGGTCATAAAACGGAATGCCGGTACTGACATCGCATTGCCCCGAGCCGTCAAGATTGACCGATAACTCAATTGATGTCTCCGCCGTTGTTCGCGAACGAGTGGCAATTCGACTCATGATAAAACCTCCGTTAGGGCATTGAGAAAAATGTCGTCTTGTTCTTGCGTACCAATGGTGACTCGCAGGCAATCAGCAAGTCTGGGCCAACTTGAACAATCTCTGATTAATACACTGCGGTCGAGCAAACCTTGCCACACCGTTCGACCACTTTTTGATCGTGGACGCAGCAAAATAAAGTTCGCCCCACTCTCAAAAACATCCACGTCAAGCGACGCTAGAGCATTCACCAGGCGTTGACGTTCCGCCACGATTGTTCGCACCCGTTCTTCCATATCGCCCTGAAATTGAACCGCTAGAGTGCCAGCGATCTGCTTCGCTGTATCAAGGTGATACGGCAAGACAACTTTGTCAAGTTCGGCCACCAACCAACGTGGACCAATCAAGTATCCGAGACGCGCCGCAGCCATACTCCATGTCTTAGAGAATGTGCGCGTCACGACGAGCGGTGTCTCTTCATTGATCAGTTCTAAGGCACTCCATGGGGCGAATTGCCCGTAGGCCTCGTCGACGACAACAAGCCCTGTACTCAATGCCAAGACCTCAGCAACCAGTTCAGGTGAGTCGACCCCTCCAGTTGGATTATTTGGGGAACACAAAAATGTCACATGCGGCTCGAACTCATTGATCACACGACGAACTTCGTTGACATCAAGTGAAAAGTCAGTACTGCGTTCACCTTCAACGACAGTTGCACCAGTGATTCGCGCAATGTGACTATGCAGTTGGTAAGTCGGCTCAAATGTGGCCACCGTGCGCCCAGGACCAGCGAATGTTAAGAGCACTGTTTGTAACACCTCGTTGCTGCCGTTGGCGACGAACACCATCTCAGGAGACACGCCATGCAGATCGGCAATCGCAGACCGCAAACCAGATGCCGCCCGATCGGGATAGCGATGCCACTCAATGTCAGAAATGGCTGCGGCGTAGGCCTCGCGGAAGGCTTGTGGCGGAGCAACTGGCGCTTCATTGGTGTTGAGACGCACACGGACCTCCACTTGGGGCGAGTGGTAGCCCTCGAGGGCAGATAAATCGTCTCGTACAGGCACTCGGGTCACAGGACTCAAGGCTACCCAAGTCGGTAGTTCACTATTGGGTAGGTTTCCGCTGAGCACCATGGTGTGACATATGGTGACGGGGTGACCACCGCAGACTTGTCAACTATCGCCGCCGAATTAGCTGTTATCGCTGAAGGCACCGACCGCTACCGCCAGCGTGTCGCCGACTTAGGTCAGGCCAACCTGGGTGGTAAGCACGATGACCTGCTGGCCGCCATTCACGAAGCCGACCGATCTCTACGATCGGCTCAACGCGCGCTACTTCGCGCTTCACGTATCGCCAAATAGGATTCTCAAAATGAACGAGGCCCGTGAACCGTCAACTCCCCGCACACTCGGATCGCTCGGTCAAGTAGGACCCCTCTCTTTTGGTTGCTGGCGACTGACGGGTTCTGATTCTGCCAACTCTCGGGTCATTTCAGCGGCTATTGATACCGGCATGAACCTCGTTGACAACGCCGATGTGTATGGGCTTGATTGGGGTGGCACCCACTTTGGCGCATGTGAAGAGGCCCTTGGTCGGGTTCTTGCTGCGATGCCTGGACTGCGCAACAAAATTGTTCTGGCGACCAAAGGTGGAATCATTCCCGGGGTCCCATATGACTCATCTTCGCGGTATTTGATTAAGGCTTGCGAAGCATCGCTATCGCGCTTAGGAGTGGATCATGTGGATCTCTATCAAATTCATCGACCTGACCACTACGCCCATCCACAAGAAATAGCGACAGCATTTGAATCACTTCGCTCCCGCGGTTTGGTACGCGAATTCGGTGTCTCCAATTACACCCCTTCACAAATATCAGCGCTGAACAGTTTCATGGAACAGGGCTTGGTATCAGTTCAGCCACAATTCTCAGCCAATCATCTTGACCCAATGCGAGATGGAACATTTGATCTGTGCCAGGAATCTTCTCTCACGCCCCTCGCTTGGAGTCCCCTTGCTGGCGGAGCACTAGCAACTGGGGTGGGAATCCGATCAGAATTGATAGCTATTCTCGATGACTTAGCGATACGCGAAAGTGTGACTCGGTCTGCTGTTGCTATCGCTTTTGTTCTCGCTCATCCGGCGCAACCTGTGGCGATCATCGGAACTCAAAATGTCACGCGCATTGGTGAACTCTCCCGCTCAGCAGAGATTTCACTATCTCGCACGGATCTTTACAACATTATTCAGGCAAGTGATGGGGGACCTTTGCCATGAGTGAAATCAGTTGGTTCGGCGCGCTGTGTGATGATGACTACGAACAACTTGGAGTTGTTCAGCCAAATTTGCGCAGTAGTTGGAAGCACTGTTCAGACATTGTGCGCACAGTGCATTACTCTGGTTTTGACAACATTCTTCTTCCTTCTGGGTATGACCTCGGCATTGACACACTGGCGTTTGCATCCGCTATTGCTCCAAGTATCACAAATATGAAACTTCTCACCGCTGTGCGTTGCGGGGAAGTTTGGTTACCGCAACTTGCCAGACAACTGGCCACAATTAACCAGATTCTCAACGGACGGCTGTCAATCAATATCATTTCCTCAGAAATGCCAGGCGAATCCCTTGATGGGCCCCAGCGTTACGCTCGCACCATTGAGACCATGAGCGCTCTACGCACTCTGATGAGTGGCGAGCGCTTGGACATCGATGGTCAGTTTTTTTCCCTCCATCTAGATGCACCGAGAATTTGTCGGGAGACTCCAACAACTCCCCTATTTTATTTTGGAGGTCTCAGCAGTGAGGCACGCGATGCCGCTGCAGCAGGAGCGGATGTATATCTGATGTGGCCAGACACGCAGGATGTTATCGCCGATACCATCGCCGATCTTCGAAGCCGAGCCGCTGCTCATGGTCGCTCCTTAAAATTCGGATACCGCGTTCATGTCGTTGTCCGTGAGACACAGGCCGAAGCGCGCGATGCAGCCGCACACCTGATTTACGCAGTTGATGCGGCAACTGGGGCAGCAATTCGCTCTCGTTCACTTGACAGCCACAGCATTGGCGTAAAGCGTCAAGCCGAACTTCGCGAGGCATCGGGGTCGGACGGATTCATTGAGCAGTATCTTTGGACTGGTATAGGCAAAGCGCGCAGCGGATGCGGAGCAGCAATTGTCGGTACGCCTTCTCAAGTGATTGATAAAATCCACCAGTATCAAGCCCTCGGTATCGAGGCATTTATTTTTTCTGGGTATCCGCACAAAGAAGAAGCACAACGCTTTGCAGATTTAGTCTTACCCCACCTTGAGCATCGGGGGCTCTAACTTTTGGACGACGATAAGGAGAGTCACTCGTCTCAACTTATTCAAGATGTTGCATGTAGACCACGAGAGTTAATTGTGCCATAATGACTGACACAACTTGTCAGGAGTCCGCCATGAGCATGCCCAGGTACGGAAAACCAAATCTCTCCTATGTCAGTACCTGGTTTGCTGATCCAAACGACAAACCAATGTGGGCCCTCAATCTCATGAAGTATCGCCCGATCGCTGATTATCAAGACGGACGCGATCTGTCTATCAGCGGTGCTGATGCCGACCTCTTGTATAACCCCACCGGTCCCCTGTCCGACGTTGGCGGACGAATCTTTTTTGTGTCTGACGTGATCCACCAAATTTCGGGAGATGCCATTTCTTGGGATCGTGTGGCAGTCGCCTTCTATCCCAAGCGCATGGCCATGATGGAGATGCAGCAACTTCCAGAATTCATTGAGTTACATGACCATAAAGATGCCGCTATGGAATTCACCATTGTGATGGCCACAATGCCGACAGATGATTCCCCCCAGCCTCCGGACTGGTCAATGCTCAACGAAGGTGATCTGGTACTCGTACAAGTCAGCAACGAGCAACCCTCAACTGACTTTGCCACTCTTGTTTCGGCGCGCCGCGTCGGCACCTACGCCGTTGAAGGAGTGATCGTCGGCGACGAGCGAACTTGGACGACGGCCACATGGGACATCATCACACGGGCTGATGCAGACGTGCTCGTGGCTGCTAGCGCGAATCTTTCGAACCCGACGCGATACGCAATGATTCTTCAACCGCTTCTTGACATGATGCGCAACTAACTAGGAGTCACTTCATGAAATTTGCTATTGCCTTTTCCAATACTGGCCCCTTCAGCAATCCCGACAAAGCGATTGTCATGGCCCAAGCAGCCGAGGCTGCCGGCTTTGAATCATTATGGACCGTTGAACATGTCGTGGTTCCATCTAACTATGACTCGCCTTATCCCTACGATGCATCGGGCAAAATGCCCGGTGGAGAAGAATCACCTATCCCAGACCCGCTGATCTGGTTGTCCTTTGTGGCCGCGGCTACTCAAACAATTAAATTGGCAACTGGAATTTTGATTTTGCCCCAACGCAATCCAGTTGTCTTATCTAAAGAGATCGCAACCCTTGATCATCTTTCCAAAGGTCGTATGTTGCTCGGTATCGGAGTCGGTTGGCTCGAAGAGGAATTTGACGCGATTGGCGTACCATTCGCCGATCGCGGAAAGCGCAACGACGACTATGTCGCTGCAATGCGCGCTCTGTGGACCCAAGAAAAAGCCAGCCACCACAGTGCGTACACCAACTTTGATGAGTGCATCATGCGCCCTCAACCAGTCAACGGCATGATTCCGATTCATATTGGCGGACATACCGATATCGCAGCTCGACGCGCAGGGCGCTTGGGCGATGGTTTCTTCCCTGGCAAAGGAACACACGAACAATTGTCACGTTCATTTGATATTGCCCGCGATACAGCACGTCAATGTGGCCGTGATCCCGATGCAATTGAAATGACGACGGGTGGCAACGGGGCTATTGGCCCAAACGCCCTCAACGAAGTTAAAGGCTTAACTGATATCGGAGTCGCACGAGTGATCGTGCCCTCGTTCTTGTTCTACCGCGATACTGCCGATGCGCTCGCGCGCTACGGCGACGAAGTCATCAGCAAAGTCAACTGATTCCCCTTTTGAGCCGCCACTCAGGCCAACAGGGTTCTAGTGTCTCTATGTCATGTTGAAGATGCTGCGCACTAATCCCGATCTCCGCCGCATATTTATTGCCCAAGTGATTTCATACCTTGGCGACTGGTTTAGTTTCGTCGCTTTGGTGGGTCTCGTCGATGATCTCACGGGCTCAAGTTTTCTTGTCTCGCTGGTCATTGTCTCTTTTTCCTTGCCGTCATTTTTAGCCTCGCCCATCGCTGGCTCTATGGCCGACCGCTTTGATCGACGACGTATCTTGATCTTTGTCTCCTGCATCCAGGCGATCGCCGCTCTCGGATTGTTGTTTGTTGGCAGTCACACGGTGTGGATGGCTTTTCTTTTTCAGAGCACGGTGTCGGCTTTGGCCGCGGTCGTCAAACCATCCACCGAAGCAGCAATACCAAACCTCGTACGCGACGATGCTGAACTTGCCAAGGCAAACTCATTATTTGGTTCAACATGGGGTGTGATGCTGGCTGTCGGAGCAGCGATCGGTGGAGTTTTCGCCTCAGTCTTTGGTCGCGACGCCGCCTTCATCGCCAATGCCATTTCATTTGCATTGGCTGCGATCATGTTTGCTTCAGTACGTCAACCAATGCAGATGACGCGCGAGAAATCAGCAATCAATCAGCGCATCAGACCGATCGCCGACATGCGTGAGGCGCTAGTCCATGCTCGTCGTGACCCAGTTTTATTGGCCCTCATCTTTTCTAAAACCACTTTCGCCATCGGAGCCGGAGTCGTCAGCCAACTCGCCGTTTTAGCGTCCGATGTTTTCAAGGGAGGAGATTCCTCACGCGGACTATTGATCGCCGCCCGTGGAGTCGGAGCTGGGCTCGGTCCACTGTTAGCAGCGCGCTATACGGGTGGCGATATCAATAAAGTGCTCAAAGTCTGCGGCATTTCGAGTTTGATTTTTAGCGGCTGCTATTTAATCGGCGCATGGATGCCCGCATTAATCCTGACAGCAGTCTTCATCACCATTGCCCACCTCGGCGGAGGCGCCCAATGGACGCTCAGCACCTACGGTTTACAACTCCGCTCCCCCGACCATGTGCGCGGTCGAATTCTTGCTGGTGACTTTGCACTCGTCACGCTCACACTTTCGGTGACAAGTGCTCTCGCCGGAATCGCTTCTGAGTTGCTCGGCGTACGCCAAGCCATCTCTGTCTTCGCTATCGCTGCAGCCTTAGCCAGCGTTGTCTACATCAAAGCGATACAGCGTCTGCGCAACCTACCGCAGCCTCAGATAAACGCTGAGCCCTGACATCATTGGCCAGATTAGTAGCCATCTTGTTCATGACATAGGCGAAACCAATTTCCTTTTCAGGAAGTGCAAACGCAACTGATCCACCAGCACCTGGATGGCCAAACGAACCCGGTCCACCGAACAATGAGAACGGCCCGTGCACCATGAAGCCCATGCCGAAAGTGGTTGGCATAATCAGACATGCATCGGGTTCATTTTCAGGTGTTACCAATGTGCGAGCCGTTTCAACGGTCGCCGATGCCAACAATCTCACTCCATCTACATCGCCAATAGTTGCTGCGTAAATACGAGCCAATGAAGGAGCGTTAGTGATGCAGTTAGCTGCAGGGATCTCAGCAGCGTGAACGTCACGACGATTAAATGCTCCATCGACTCCAAAAGCACCGTTCAGGCTCAGTGCTTGCCCACCTGGCGAGTTCGGTCCCATGAATTGTTCCATCATTGCTTTGACGGCCGGATCCATATCTTCAGGGACTGAGTTGAGTCCACCGATCATCGGCGACACACGCGACTCTTGTGCTTCAGGCAATCCAATCCACAATTCGCCACCGACCCTGCCCACGATTTCTTGCTGGACGAAAGTTCCCAAACTGCGATGTTGTGGATCAACTCGGCGCACCAATTCTCCAGCTAGCCAGCCGTAAGTCAGTGCGTGATAGCCGTGATTTGTACCGATCTCCCAACGAGGCTTGGTAGCGGCAAGTCGTGAAGTAATTGTTGACCAATCCAAAGCTTCCGCCAAAGAGATGTCACCGTCAACGGTGTACAAACCACACTGATGCGACAACAATTGCGCAACCGTGGCATCACCTTTACCAGCTTGCGCAAATTCAGGCCAGTAGGTGCTGACCTTTTCATCGTAAGACAACAACCCGCGCTCAACGCAGATCGCAACGGCGATAGCGGTGATGCCTTTGGTCGTGGAGAAAACTAGTTGCAGTGTGTCCTGGGTATACGGCTGGGAAGCGGATTCATCAAAGGCTCCACCCCATAAATCAACAACCTTTTGACCACGGTGATACACCGCTACGCCCGCTCCAACTTCCTCAGTGTTTTCTAAGTTCTCAACAAAGGCTTGGCGAACCTTTTCCCAACCCGGAGCAACTGTTCCCCCAAAAATAGCCATCAGCCGATCATCTCTTTCAGAGTCTCAATGTTCGCAATTGCGTTTGGACCGACAGGGTTAATTGACAACATGGTGACACCAGCTTCCTTGAATGAAGCAATACGTTCCTTGATGAAACTCTTTGGTCCGACAAGGTTGGAGTTCGCCAGCATCTCACCAGGAACAGCGGCTGCAGCTTCTTCCTTCTTGCCCGAGAGATACAAATCCTGGATCTCAATGGCTTCTTTTTCGTAGCCATATTTCTTGCAAATCGTGTTATAAAAGTTTTTGTCACGAGCGCCCATGCCACCGATATATAAGGCAGCATTTGGACGGCTGTAATCAAGAATTTTCTTTTGCGCGTCACCGGTCAATGATTCGTCAATGGCCAGCATTCCACCAGCAGAAATTTCTAGACGGGGCAACGATGGGTCGCGCTTGGCAAGACCTTTTTTCAGGTCAGCGCCCCACACCTGCTGATATTTATCAGGATCAAAGAAGATTGGCATCCAGCCATCGGCTACTTCTGCAGTTGCTGACACGCTTAAGCCCATCAGACTGGCCCACCAAATGGGAATGTCTTTGCGAATGGCTTGGCCAGGCTTGATGATTTTCAGAGCCCGCCCGAGACCAGTACCTTGGCCTGCAGGCAAAGGAACCTTGACCGTTTCACCATCCATATGAAAAGGCTCTTCGCGTGCCCAAATCATGCGGCAGGCCTGAATGTATTCCTTGATCCGCATCATTGGCTTCTCATATGGCACGCCGTGAAAACCTTCAACGACCTGAGGTCCACTCGCACCGAGACCGAGAATAAAACGACCGTTGCTGACATAGTCACAACCAGCAGCCGTCATCGCCATCAACGCAGGTGTCCGGCTATACACATTGAGGATGCCGGTACCAATCTCTACTTTGCTGGTCTTGGCAGCCAAGTACCCGACCTGACTGATGGCATCGGCACTGTAGGCCTCGGCGATCCAGACTGTGTCCAGTCCCGCTTTTTCGTATTCGACAACTGTGTCCACTGCGGCATGAAAGCCACCGGCATAATTCAGCATCATTGACAGTTTCATAGTTTCTCCTTGAATGCACGGACAATCGCCCTGGTCCTAAAACGCTTAGCCAACCTTACGAGTGTCAGTGCGCGCTGGACGAACTGTCTGCGATCGCTCCATTGAGATTTCCAGAGCGAAAGCCCTCAAGATCGAGAGTGACATAGCGATACCCGGCATCCTTGACAGCCTCAATAATCGCCACCCGATTGGCTATCGCCTGATCGAGAACACTTTGCTCAACTTCAATACGCGCTGTCTCGCCGTAATGGCGTACCCGAACTTGGCGAAATCCCAAACCGTGCAGAGCCGATTCGGCACGATCAACTCTGCTCAAAATATCCACACTGACTGGAGTGCCATACGGAACTCGACTTGCCAAACAGGCGGCGGCCGGCTTATCCCATGTACGAAGCCCCATGGCCAAGGATGCACGACGAACATCCTCTTTTGTGAAACCAGCCTGAACCAAGGGGAAGACTGCCCCACGCTCAAGAGCGGCACGTTGACCTGGTCGATGATCCGCCAGATCGTCAACATTGACCCCTAACACCACTGTCGCCCGCTCAAGTTCGGCGATCGGACCGACAACGTCCATGAGTTCGGCCTTGCAGTGATAACAGCGATCAACATCGTTAGCGCGATAGGCGGCGCGCTCCATTTCGGCGGTCTGGACCGGAGTCCAACGCAATCCCCACTCCTCAGCTAAACGTCGGCAATCAGTCTCCTCTTCACCAGCCAGGCTCGGAGATACCGCCGTCACAGCGTGGGCGTGTTCAGTACCTAAAAGCCGATGGGCCATAGCGGCCACAAAAGCAGAGTCCGCTCCGCCGCTAAACGCCACGACAACATGATTGAGATCAAGCATGATTTCTTCGAGACGCGCAATTTTGGCTACTAAGTCGTCATCTCCCGTGGCGCCTGAGTCAGGGTCAAAATCTTTCACCCCCCTATCGTGCCACGCCAAGGAACCCAATTGCTTGCCCTTGACTCTCTCATTAGTCACTCACAGGAGGCAGACTGAACGAGTTATGTCTTTAACCTCCGAGCGATTCCCCGTCACTAATGCCACCGAGTTGAAGATTCGCGTGGCTCCTGATGTCAATGTGCGGGTTTTACGCCGCGGACCCACGACAACCCCACACCCGACCTTTTTGCTCATTCATGGTCTGGCCTCCAACGCTCGGATGTGGGATGGCGTTGGTGACGCCCTCGCTTCTCAGGGATTTGCCAGCGTGGCAGTTGACCTGCGCGGTCACGGTCACAGCGACAAACCGGATACTGGGTACGACTTTGACACGATATGCCACGACCTCTGCGCCCTACTTGACGAACTGCACATTGAGCGTGCGATTTTCGTGGGCCAGTCATGGGGCGGCAACATTGTTGTCCACGCCGCGCATCAGTATCCAGATCGCGTTCTTGCCTGCGTGCCCGTTGACGGTGGAGTCATCGAAATCGGTCAACTGTTTAGCGAATGGGAAGATTGCGCCGAGCGAATGAAACCCCCACGATTGGCCGGCATGCGCAGTGGACGATTGGAAAGTGCAATTCGCTCCACCAACACCGACTGGCCGGAATCAGGAATCATCGGTTCGCTCAGCAATTTTGCCTTTCATGATGATGGCACGATTAGCCCGTGGCTGACCTCCGAACGACACATGATGATCCTCAAAGAATTGTGGTTACATCAACCATCTCAGATGTTTCCTGATATTTCTCGACCAGTTCTTTTCATGCCCGCTGATTCGGGTGATGTGAATTGGACATCAAATAAAGAGCGAGCAATAAACTTTGCTCTTGAGCAACTGCCGAATGGACGTGTCCATTGGTTCAGACCAGCGCATCACGACCTCCACGCCCAATTCCCCGACCGTTGCGCAGAAGTTTTAGTCACTCACATTCAGAATGGTTTCTTCTCATGACCTCCCTGCCACGCCTTCTGACAATCATGGGTTCAGGTGAAACAGCGCCGACGATGATGAAGCATCATCGTGAACTCATTGCTCGGTTGCCAGGCACGCCGAAGGCTGTCGTTCTTGACACGCCGTACGGTTTCCAAGAAAATGCGCCGGAACTCGCGGCCAAGGCAGTTGAGTATTTCCGCAAGAGCGTGGGCTACAACATTGAAATCGCTGGGCTGACACAGATCCATGGGGCCGACACCCTCGTGGTTGAACAAGGATTGAGTCGTATTCGTCAGGCAGATTATGTTTTCGCTGGACCAGGAAGTCCCACATACGCCTTGCGTCAATGGACTGGGACCACAGTTCCCGAAATCATGCGCTCGAAAATGCGCACTGGTGGAGCGGTGACCTTTGCCTCTGCCGCAGCGCTCACTTTGGGACGCTACACAGTTCCCGTCTACGAGATTTACAAAGTCGGAAGTGAGCCAAGTTGGTTTGAGGGTCTCGACGTCCTCGGCGAGTTGGGACTCAATGTGGCTGTCATACCGCACTACGACAATGCCGAAGGTGGGCACCATGACACGCGGTTTTGCTATTTAGGCGAACGACGTTTATCCATGCTTGAAAATCAACTCCCTGATGATGCTCATGTCATCGGCGTTGACGAACACACTGGTGTCATTTTTGATCTTGATGCTGACACTGCCACCGTCATTGGCAATAGCACAATAACCATCCGTATCAAAGGCAAGTCTCTCGTTCACCAAACTGGCGCGGTCCTGCCAATTGATGCCTTGCGCGATCCAACGAGAGGCGCAGTCAACGTCGCCATTGACTTTGCCCCACGGGCGTTAGTCAACGAAACTAGTGCACCACAAAGTTTGTCCCTTGCCGCTGAAGTCAAGGACGCTGAACAAGCCTTTGACATCGCGCTGGCATCTGGTGATGCCGCCGGTGCAGCACGGGCCACTCTCGAACTTGAGTCTTCAATCCATAATTGGTCGGCAGACACTTTGCAAGGCCGCGAAATGGATCTAGCCCATGCAGCCTTGCGCTCAATGATTGTCCGCTTAGGTGATGCCGCTATCGGGGGTCTCATTGATCCCCGTGTCAGCCTTGAACCTTTGATGAATGTACTACTTGACTTGCGAAGTGCAGTTCGTGCCGACAAACGCTATGACCTCTCGGATCTCATCCGCGATCGATTGGCAGCGAATAATATTGAAGTACGCGACACGCCCGAGGGCGTTGAGTGGGTCATCAATTCTTGATTATGCGGTTCGCAGTGATGGGCCATGATGATCCATCCCAGCCACCCGACCTCGGCGACGAACACCGACTGCGGTGTAGACGACGATGAAGACCAAAGTGCCAGCCAAAATAATGACGGCACCACTCGGAACATCGGCGTACCAACTGACGTACATCCCGACTCCCCCAAAGATTGCTCCGAGCACTGGCGAAAGCCACAACATGCGACCAAATGAATTGGTCAACAGTCGAGCGGTGACCGCAGGCAAAACCAGCAACGCCGAAATCAGCAGTACGCCGATGACTCGCACCGTCACCAAAATGGTGGCCGATAAAAGAACCATCAATACTGCTTCCATACCAGGCACATTGACGCCGCTCACTCCTGCAACATCTGGATCAAAGGTGGCAAACAATAATTTGCGGTACAAGGTCACGACCACGACCACACTCAAGATTCCCACTCCGGCAACAGCCAATATGTCACCAGTAAATACGCCGAGCACATTGCCGAACAACACTGCGTCAATACTCTGTTTGGCTTGACCAAATCTGGCTTGTAAGGCGAGTCCCATGGCAAATGATGCTGTCGTGATCACACCGATTGCTGCATCAGCGCCAATGATGCGCTTACGCGCTACTCGCCCAATCATTAAGCCCGATGCCAAGCCCCACAAACCAGCACCTAGAAAATAACTCATGTTGAGAACTGCGGCTAAAGCTGCTCCACCGAACACGGCATGGCTCAGACCATGTCCGATATAACTCATGCCACGCAGGACAACGAAGACGCCGATCAGTCCACACAGGGCACCTGCGAGAGTCGCAATCAGTAAACCATTGCGAAAGAATTCATAAGTAAATGGTTTTAATAAGTCAACGGCGAATATCACGATGCGCCCTTGCGACTCAGTCGAAGCCGTAGTTCATCGCTACCTTGTTCAAGGACGATGGGCATTCCGCCATGTTGCAGCACTTCCATTGGCGCCCCGAAAGTGCGCTCTAAGAAATATGGCTGAAGAACTTCGCTGGGGGTTCCATCAGCAATCACAGTGCGATTGAAGCAGACCAGCCGCGGCAAGTGAGCTGCCAAACCATTGAGATCATGAGTGGTCAAGACAATCGCAATTCCGTCCCCCTGAGGTGGGCCTTCATTGAGGTCTGCCAAGACATGGAGTATTTCATGGCGGGTCGTGACATCAATTCCTGCGGTAGGTTCGTCCAAAATCAAAACATCAGGCTTTTGAATTAA
>CAMAYS010000017.1:0-23923 GCA_945862545.1 Bifidobacterium breve
TACGAGCAGGAACCCCCTTCAACCGTCTACTGTGGTGATGTGGATGATCGCTTTTACTTCAGACAATTACTATCCGGATACGACTTTGCCAAGGATGATTCCACTGCCATACAAATGGCTAATTTCGTGTATCTCCTAGGTGACCGCACAACAGGCGAGTGCATTGTGGTTGATCCGGCCTATGCAGTCGATGATCTCGTCAATGTTGCTCTCGCCGATGGCATGAAAATTACTGGCGCATTAGCCACACACTTCCATGCAGATCATATTGGTGGCTCAATGATGGGCCACAAGATTGAAGGCATCACACAACTGCTTGAACGGTCAAGCGTGGGTATCCACGTCAATAAAGAGGAAGCGCCGTGGATCCTGAAGACGACTGGAGTCAGTCAAGGTGATCTGATTAGTCACGAGGCAGGTGACGTTGTGAGCGTGGGATCTCTTGACATCACTCTGCTCCACACTCCTGGGCATACACCAGGTTCTCAATGCTTCTTAGTAAACGGGTGCCTCATCTCAGGCGACACCCTCTTTCTTGACGGTTGTGGTCGCACGGATTTCCCAGGAAGCGATCCGGAACTGATGTATCACAGTTTGCAAACACTCAACAGTCTCCCCGATCAGACTGTTATTTATCCTGGTCATCGTTACTCGCAAAATGCTTATGAACCTCTGTCCGAAGTTCGTCAACACAATTTTGTTCTTAAACCAATGAATAAAGATCAGTGGACATCGATCTTTGCTGGCTAACTTTCATTGGCAAATATATCTAGCCGTTCAGTCCAGCGATCAGCGCCGAGATGCCAGCCACAGTTAAAAGAGTCAGTACAAATTGTCGCGACGCCACCTCATTCACTAAGCGCTGCAACCGCCTTCCCAAAAATATTCCTACTAGCAACACAGGCATTGCAATCAGTGAGGCTCCCATTTGATCTTGTGACACTTTGCGTAACAGCGCGAAGGAGAGCAGTGTGACCACACCTGAGACGGTGAAAATCATGCTGATGGTTGCGCGAAAACGAGCAATCGGCATCTTCCGGCTTTGCAATGCAAAAACTAATGGTGGTCCGTTAGTCGACAGAGAAGCCGCCAAGGCACCGCTCAGGATTCCAGCCACCCACTCCAGCCACGCTCCAGTGTTGGGCAAGGACGAACCTTTGACAAGAAAAACAACCGAGCACAGGACTCCCACACCAAGCAAAACCTTGAGAACCTGCACATCCACGGAACTAAAAACAACTAGCCCCAGCGGAATTCCCAAGAGGCATGAAAAACTCAGCCTCCTGACAACGGCATAATCAGCCTCTCGGCGCCCGGACCAGGCTTGAAAGCCACTGCTGATGAAACCCAAGAAGGTGGCTATCACTACCCCATCGCGGGTATCGATGAAAAGTGCCATTAATGGCACCGCCAAGAGGGCAAAGCCAAAGCCAACAATGTTTTGCACTGTCGCCGCAAGGAGAACTACCGCCAACAAAAGCCAAAGGTCTACAGAGCCCATAAGGACCCAAGATTTTTGGTTGAACCTGAAGATGACATCAACATTGTCCTTAACAAAATGTAAACTTGCTCTGTGTCCGGTACGGAGAACTCCTTCAGCGTAAGACCACCCACCTCCTTAGGCGTGCATATCTCTGGAACTCGCCTCCTCAGCAGGTTGCAAGAACTTGCTGACATCGGTCCGATTGCTGGTGGCGGGTCCTGTCGCCTGGCACTGACCGATGAGGATCGGCTTGGCCGTGACCTGATCGTGACCTGGATGAAGGATCTCGGTTTGGAGATTTCCGTTGACGGCATCGGCAATATAGTCGGCACATGGAATGTCGGATGTGGCGCCCCAGTGATGACCGGTAGCCACATTGATACTGTGCGCACTGGAGGCCGTTACGACGGAAATCTAGGTGTACTGGCGGGCCTTGAGGTCATTGAAACCCTAATGGCCGCTCAATTATCGCCACCCCGACCCTTGAGCGTTGGCGTTTTTACCAATGAGGAAGGTGCCCGCTTCCAGCCCGACATGATGGGTTCTTTAGTTTTTGCTGGTGGTCTAGCACTCGAAGAAGCACTGAACACTGTCTCCATTGATGGTGCCGTGTTGGCCGACGAATTGAACCGTATTGAATACGCCGGTTCATCCCCGAGCCCAGGAGCCGTGCCCCACGCCTTTGTGGAACTGCATATTGAGCAAGGTCCGCTGCTCGAGGCACAGGGCGTGCGATTCGGCGCAGTCACTGGGGTGCAAGGCATTTCATGGCAAGAAGTGCTCATTGAGGGGCAAAGCAACCATGCAGGGACCACCCCCATGTCGCTGCGCCACGATCCAGCATTTGTGGCGGCGAAGATCACCGTATTTTTACGTGAATTGGCCGAGCGGTTAGGCGGGCATCAAGTCTGTACCGTCGGCAAAATCGACATACATCCCAACCTTATTAATGTTGTACCAAAATCAGCTCTCCTCACTCTCGATATTCGAAACACCGATGAACTCATTCTGCAACAAGCGGAGTCTGAAGTTGCCGAGTTCATGAACGCCCTCGCTCACTCCGAAGGAGTCAGCATCACGACAAGGATCTTGGCGCGTTTTGAACCAGTTGTGTTTGACCCTCGGGTTATTGACTTAATTGAAAGTCTCACCGAGAGCCATGGACACTCTGTCATGAGAATGCCATCTGGGGCAGGTCACGACGCGCAGATGTTGGCGAGGGTATGCCCCTCGTCAATGATTTTTACACCGTCAGTTTTAGGCATCAGTCATAACCCGGCCGAATTTACTGAACCCGATGACCTCATTGCAGGCTCAAATATTTTGTTGGATACGATGTGGCAGTTGGCGCACATGAATTTTGACGAGAAAACAGGAGTTTGACGATGGACTCTCGATCTCGCACGGTTGTCGTCGGTGCCGCACAATTAGGCCCGATTCAAAAGCATCATTCTCGAGCCGAAGTTGTGCCCCGTTTAATCGCTCTACTACGCGAAGCCAAATCGCGCGGTTGTGATCTTGTCGTTTTTCCCGAACTTGCATTGACGACTTTTTTCCCACGATGGTTTGTGGATGACATTACGGAGACAGACCATTGGTACGAAAGCAGCATGCCCAGTGCTGAAACTCAGCCACTTTTTGACGAAGCCAAGAAACTAGAAATCGGTTTCTGCCTGGGTTACGCAGAACTCACTGCACCAGATGAGGCAGGCAACAGACACCGTTACAACACTCAAATTTTGGTTGAAAAAGATGGATCGGTCGTCGCTCACTACCGCAAGGTACATATCCCTGGTCACGCCCATCATGAACCTGATCGACCATTTCAACATGCTGAGCGTTACTACTTTGAACCAGGAACAGAAGGCTTCGGAGTTTGGCATTGTTTTAATGGGCTTGTTGGCATGATGATTTGCAATGACCGTCGCTGGCCAGAGTCATATCGCGAGATGGGTTTGCAGGGTGTCGAATTAATCCTCTGTGGATACAACACTCCTATTCACTATGTTCCCGATCCAAGCCAAGATATTCTCCAGGGTTTCCACAACTCATTAGTTATGCAATCAGGGGCTTACCAAAATGGAACATGGGTTGTCGGTGTCGCCAAGGCTGGCGTCGAAGAAGGTGTTGACTCACTCGGCCAAACTTCTATCGTGGCGCCGAGTGGAGAAATAGTTGCACGGACACTGACCACTGACGACGAACTGATTGTGGCGAAATGCGATCTTGATTGGTGCCAGCGCTACAAAAAGACGCTCTTCGATTTTGACAAATACCGACGTCCAGAAATGTATCAACGCATCACTAGCCAGCGTGGAGCGATTGTGCAGCCAAAGCCATGACCGACATACGCAATGCCCAAACTGATGACCAAGGAGGCACGCGAGTGGCCCTTCGAGTCAACGGACGTGACGTCACGGTGGATTCATCTCATCCCCATCTTCTTGCAGCCTTACGAGAAGAACTAAATATCACTTCTGCGAAAGATGGGTGTTCCCCAACTGGCCAATGCGGATGCTGCACGGTGTTGATCGACGGAAAAGTCATCGTCAGTTGTCAGCAATCACTGAGCAAAGTTGCTGGAAAGACCATCGTCACCTTAGAAGGTCTACCTCTTGAAGAAAGAGATTCTTACGCCAATGCTTTTGCTGCTTGCGGGGCTCTGCAGTGTGGTTTTTGTATTCCTGGAATCGTGATGCGCGCAAAAGGACAAATAGACAAAAAGGGAGCGGCTCTCACAAAAGGAGATATGTCGCGTCATCTTGGAGCAAATCTCTGTCGTTGCACTGGATATGTCAAGGTTCTCGAGGCCATCGAATCTGTGGCCCTCGGCAAAAATCTCCGTCCAGCACAACCCACTGGTATTGGCTCTGGGGGAATGAAATATGAAGCCAAAGAATTAGCACTCGGTGATCGGGGTTACATTGACGACCTGCGTGTCCCCGGAATGCTGCATGCTTCATTAGTCCTGACCAAACATGCACGGGCAGATATCAACGGAATTGATACGACGCAAGCACTCTCTTCGCCCGGCGTTGTAGCCGTTTTCACCGCTGCAGATATACCTGGCGAGTTAAAGGTGGGCCTGATCTATAAAGACTGGCCGATCATGATCCCTGTCGGTGGTCGGACGAGTTATGCGGGCGATGTTTTAGCTGTAGTCGTGGCTGATACCCGACTCAATTCTCGCAACGCAACGGCATTGGTCGATGTTGACTATTCTCCGCTGACGCCAATAACAAATGCCGCAATAGCGATTCAGTCCGATGACATAGCTGTTTGGGGAACGCAGTCAAATGTGTTGAGTCGAAGCGCCTATCAACGTGGAGACGTGGACGCTGCCCTAGCCTCGAGCAAGTTCGTTGTTGATGAGTCTTTTAGCACACAGAGAATTGAACACGCATTTCTAGAACCAGAAAGCACTCTTGCTGTGCCTTCACTCAACGACGGTGTGCGTCGTCTACATGTCTACTCAGGTGGCCAAGGAGTATGGGATGACCGCAATGACATCGCTCGCGTTCTAGGTATTGATAACTCGAACATTACGGTCGAACTGTTGTCAAATGGTGGCGCCTTCGGTGGCAAGGAAGACATGAGCAACCAAGCGCAAACCGCCTTAGCTGCCTGGCTCCTCAATGTCCCCGTCAAAGGCACTTTGTCGCGCGAAGAGTCATTGCTGATTCACGCCAAGCGTCATCCCATTGAGATGCGTTACACCGCTGGCTGCGATGCCGAAGGACGATTGACGGGACTTAAAGTTCGCGCTATCGGTGATAGCGGTGCGTACGCCAGCGTGGGAATGAAAGTCTTAGAACGTATGGCTGGGCACGCTAGTGGTCCCTATGCATTAGACAATATTGATGTGGAGGCCATCGCCGCCCGAACGAATAATCCGGTTTGCGGAGCGTTTCGTGGCTTTGGGGCTAATCAGGCACAATTCGCCATGGAAGGTGTCATGGACAGACTGGCGCTTTTGGTCGGCATCTCTGGCTGGGAGATACGCAAACGCAATGTCATTCACCCTGGTTCAATCTGGGGACCCGGTCAAATCATGAACGATGGTTGCCTCGGTGCGGATATGTGTCTTGATGAAATCAAGCCCTTCTACGACGAAGCACTCGCCGCTGGACATGCTGTAGGTCTGGGACTTGGGTTGAAGAACAGTGGACTCGGTAACGGATTTAAAGAACTGAGTGGAGCAGTCGTTCATTTTCGTAGCGATGGAATTGTTGAAGTGAGACATGGTTGGACCGAGATGGGCCAAGGTATCAATACCGTGGCGTTACAAGTTGTTGTTCACGAACTCGGCATTGACGCTGAACGGATTCGTGTCATCGTCGACACCACGCGTGAACTGGGTTTTGGTCAGACGACGGGTTCACGTGGCACATTAATGGGTGCTGGTGCTGTGAAGGCCGCCTGTGAGGCCGCTCGTGCCGCGAATTTGGCTGTCGGCGTGGATCACTACGGTGAATATCGAATTGATTGGACTCAGAAACTTGGCGAGGTTGAAAACCCTGTCATCCATTCCACTTTTGGATATGCATCTCAATTGGTTGTTGTGGATCGAGAGACTGGAAAAATCTCGCAAGTTGTGGCAGCCCATGATGTTGGGCGTGCGGTCAATCCGACTCTTTGCGAAGGACAGATCGAAGGTTCAATCCATATGGGTCTTGGTTATGCCCTGACCGAGGATTTCCCATCTGATCCTGCCACCGGCTTCCCCACCGTGACGACATTGCGCGGTCTTGGCATCATCCGCGCCAAAGATATGCCTCCAGTCAAAGTCATTCTCGTTGAATCCCCCGAGCCCAATGCGCCTTACGGCATCAAGGGAGTCGGTGAAATCGGATTAGTGCCAACCGCAGGCGCAGTCGCTGCCGCGTTGTTTGATTATGACGGTCAGTGGCGCACAAAATTACCGATGCGACCCGCAGCCGGAGATGACGATTAGCCGTGCCCGCAACGACGCCTGGGATGATCTGTGGGCATCATCATTTGTATTCATCGCTGGCCCGCGGAATGCCTGCTCCCCCCGTTGCGCCGACAGACTTTTTAAGTATCTTGCAACAAGTTTGGTGGCGACTTGATGTGGCTCTTGATTTGGAGATGATCTATTGGTCTGCCAAGTTGGGGGCCATGGAAGCCCTCATGAGCGGCACGACAGGAATCATTGATCATCACGAAAGCCCATCGGCAATCGAAGGAAGCCTTGATGTGATCGCCCAAGCGTGTCAAGAAGTCGGAGTTCGTGTGATCTGCTCGTATGGAGTGACGGATCGTCACGGTCCCGACGGAGCGAAACGTGGCCTACAAGAAAATGAGCGTTTTATACGCGCTGGCGGGCACGGCATGGTGGGAGTGCATGCGGCTTTCACATGTTCTGATGAACTGCTACAACAATCCGCTGCCCTGGCATCAGACCTCGGTGTTGGCGTTCATATACATGTCGCAGAAGGGGCAAACGACAATGACGCTGGGCGCAGATTGGAACACTTAGCCCAAGACGACTGGCTCCTGGTGCACTGCGTTCACCTCGATCGCCAACTTAAGGGAACAATCGCCCACAATCCGCGCAGCAATATGAATAATGGTGTCGGTTACGCATTTCCAGCGCGTGCAACAAACAAAGTGATTTTAGGAACCGATGGAATTGGAGCCGACATGCTCGAGGAAATGCGCCTCGCATATGTTGCAGGTCGCTCCCACGATCTCACCATCACTCCGCAAACAACCCAAGATTGGATTGAGAACTCGTATCACTTCATGCCGGAATGCAAAAGCGATTCCGTGACATGGAATTACGACAGTGTTGAAAGCCCATGGCACACGGCCTTCACACCGGGGATTCGCGCCCTCGAGATCACATCGTCTAGCGGGGAAAAACTTCTCACCGACGGACGACCTGCGCGCGTTGATCTTGACGAGACAAGGGCCAAAGCCGCTGAATCAGCGAGAAAATTATTCGCACTGCTATGAGTAAGTATCTAAAAACTTTCACAACAAAGGTCGGACTATGAAACAATCTGTGGCTATCTATTTACAAGATGCTCATCCCATTCGTGAGGGTATGGCGTTTGCTCAATACGCCGAGAGCAAGGGATTCGATGCTGTGTGGCAGGCAGAAAGTCGGTTAGTACGTGAGGCGACGGTACCGATGGCCGCCTTTGCCAGTGTCACCGAACGCATCAAGGTCGGTAGTGGCGTCGTAGATTGCTGGAGCAGAAACCCTGCACGACTAGCGGCGACTTTTTCCACCCTGGATGATCTAGCTCCAGGCCGAGTCATCCTTGGCATAGGAGCCTGGTGGGATCCACTTGCGCAAAAGGTAGGTATTGATCGTAGTAAGCCCTTGCGAGTGATGCGTGAGATTGTCAATTCGGTACGTGCCTTGTTGCATAACGAAACTGTCACCTTCCACGGCGAATATGTTCATTTAGACGGTGTGGAACTTGATTATGTGTACCAAGACCGGAGACCTAAAGACGTGCCCGTCTATATCGGAGCGACAGGTATGCAGATGATGGAACTTACTGGTGAAATCGCCGATGGTGTCGTGCTGAATTATCTCGTCTCACCTGACTACAACGATCAAGCTTTAGAGGCATTGGCGCGCGGTGCTCACAAAGCAGGTCGCTCGCTTGATGACATCGACCGCCCACAGTTGGTTGTTTGCAGCGTCCATGAAGATCGCCAGACCGCACTTGACATGGCCCGCCTGATGGTCACTCAATACCTCGGTCAGCAACCGCACATCATGAAAGCCTCAGGTGTTCCACAATCCTTACTCGATAAAGTCGCAGAAGTTTTGACCTGGCCTGCAACTCACGAGCAGGTAGAAGCCGCCAGCAAATTGGTCCCCGACGAAATCGTAGAGTTGCTGACTGCGAGCGGAACGCCAGATGAAGCGAGAGCGAAAGTCAAACACTACATAGACCACGGTTGCACTACCCCAATTTTGTATCCCCTAGGAGACGTGACGGCGACAATTGACGCATTCGCTGATTGGGATCCGAACGCCTAAAATTCTGCTTGTCTCAGGCGTATTTTTTCGCTGCCAAATTATGAACGGCACGGGCAGTCGTTGCCGTAAAGATCATCATCGGGCCGAGCACCGTCAGGGCAATGAGCAATGCCGGAATGTCGGGCGCAGCCAGAGTCGCCAATAAAACTCCGAGCACCCAAAAAGTGATGGATGCCATATTCCATGCTCGCCACTGCACGACTCGCACTGGGTGGGCGAATTGAATATTCGTCATCGTCAGAATTGCCAGAACTCCCACGACAACGAGATTCACTGCATGTGGAGTATCGAGCAGCCACAGCGTTGGCACGACCATATTCCACGAGGCTGGATAACCATGGAACCAGTTCTCATCATCCTGTTGATCAGTTCGGCTAAACCACAGGCAGGAGAACAACAACATCGCAGCAATCGCAATCATTCCGGCCCTGTCATGCGGAACCATCTCAAACTGCCAAAGGAAAGCGGCAGGCACCAAGACGCAGGTCACGAAATCAATGACCAAATCAAGGATGTATCCGTCGAATTTTGTCGTCGCTTCTTCAGGCAGTAAGCGACGGGCAAGTGGGCCGTCAACACCATCAATGAGTTGGGCGAGAATCAACCAAACTATGGCTAAGCGGGCCGATCCATCAAGCACCGCAACCAAGGCCGCCATTCCCACCAAAACGCCTGAGGCAGTAAAAGCATGTAAGGCCAATGACAAATCCCGTTTCGGAGAATGTCCTGTGGCTGAGTTGGCGACCTGTGATGAATGACTCTTGTTAAACACTGTGAAAATACCCTACGCCCTTTAGCCTTCTTACGGTGTTCCAAGAGCGGTTTTATGTGCAAAAAGCCTGGTTTGGCTTAATCATCCTGTGGAGTTTTGTGCGGATCGCCACGGCTGAACTCTATTTCGCCAAATATGGGATCAATATTTGGATATTTGCGGTGATTGAAATCGTTTCCTCGCCAATTCTTGCGCGGTCCTCTAGTCGCATGGCGGTCGCCCTGAAGTACCACGAAATTCGCCAATCAATCCTCTGGGGAGGTCTGACCATGGTCTCATTTTCAGCACCCGATGTTTATCTTCTCACAGCCGGTCGAGGGCTTCCATGGAGCGCCTACGGCATGGTGCTGCTTCTCATGACAGTCGCTGGGACAGCCTCTGTGATCAAACTCCAACAAAAAGTCTCGCTTCAAGCATCATTGAACTGTGCTGACGATTAACAAAATGTAAACTAGGCGGGTGCCAGTTTTCAGCCCCACCAGCGTCGATCAATTGATTGACCTTCTTAGTGAGCACCCGAATGCGAGCCTGCTTGCTGGAGGAACAGACTTTATGGTTGAGGTCAATCTCCACGGACGTCAGCCTCAAACAGTGATCAATCTGCGGCGCGTCGAAGAACTCCATGAGTGGTCGTATCGACATACGCAACAAACCGTCACTATTGGTTCGGCGGTTCCCTACTCCGTGATGGAGACCGGCAAGATTGCCGAACTTGTTCCAGCGCTGGCCCAAGCGGCTCGAACCGTTGGATCTCCGCAGATTCGGGCAGCAGGCACTTTGGGGGGAAATCTCGGAACCTGTTCTCCAGCAGGTGACTCACTTCCCGTCCTTTCAGCTCTTAATGCAGTCATTCATCTCATTGGACCGCAGGGAACACGAGATGTTGCCTGGGGAGAGTTCATGCTCGGGGTCAAGAAGAACGCTCTTGGCTCTGGTGAGTTTGTGCACTCCATCACAGTTCCCGTCATACAAGGTTGGCAGGGCTATGCAAAAGTCGGCACACGCAATGCCATGGTCATCGCCACCGCGTCAGCTTGCCTAGTGCGCGATACGGAAGAAGGATTAATCTCCATCGCCTTGGGATCCGTCGGACCCACAATCATTCGTTGCTCTCAAGCGGAGAAATGGTTGCTCAAAACCACTTCCCTACGTGTTGGCGCACAGATCAATGCTGATCTCGCCATCGAATTTGGGCGTCGGGTCTCGGATGAGGCCACACCCATTGATGATCACAGATCAACCGCCGCATATCGCCGACATTGTGTGGCGATCTTGGCTCAACGACTCTTAGTGAGGTCACTAGCATGAGTGCGCAAGAATTAGGTAACGAGATTTACACTTTGAAGGTTAACGGTCAGAGTCATCCAGTTAAAGATGCTTGGATCGGTGAAAGTTTGCTCTATGTCTTGCGCGAGCGTCTTGGATTGCCAGGTGCTAAAGGAGCCTGCGAACAAGGTGAGTGCGGTAGTTGCACAGTTGTCATGGACTCTCAAGCTGTTTGCTCTTGCTTGGTCATGGCCGCCGCCGCCGTCGACACGGAAATACTCACCGTCGAGGGTCTAGGAGAGAACGGCTCACTCACCGATATTCAACAAGCATTTCTCGCTGCCGGCGGAGTGCAATGCGGTTTTTGCACACCTGGGTTTATCGTCGCTGTGCACCATTTGCTTGACTCCAATCCAGAACCATCTGATGATCAAATTCGCGAATCATTATCAGGCAATATTTGTCGTTGCACAGGATACGGGCGCATCCTTGAAGCCGTAAAAATTGTGATCTCACAAAGGGGGTCCTGATGACGACCACCCACATAGTCAGCGCGCCCACTCGATCTGGCACACTCGGCACAAATGCCCATCGCCCAGACGGCGTCGCCAAGGTACAAGGCGGCTTTGCTTTTTCAAGTGATATGTGGTCCGAGAACATGTTGTGGGGTGCCACACTTCGCAGTCCGCATCCTTACGCCAAGATTATTGCGATAGACGACAGCGCTGCCTTAGCAATTGACGGTGTGGAATGTGTTGTCACCGCTCAAGACGTGCCCGGAAATCCCTATTACGGATTAATCATGAGCGACCAACCAGTCTTCGCCGCCATCGGTGACACCGTGCGCTATTGCGGTGAGCCAATCGCTGCAGTAGCGGCGGATCATCCTGAAACCTGCAAGCGGGCTTTGGCAGCGATCAAAGTTGTGTACGAAATCTTGACACCTGTCACGAATCCTCAAGATTGCGTCTCGGGAATTGCGCCGCAGATTCATCCTCAGGGAAACGTCTATCGCCATCAGCGCATCATCACCGGAGATCAGTCAATCGTCGGTGACGTCATCGTTGAAGGAACATACGAGATTGGCATGCAAGATCAAGCTTTTCTCGGTCTCGAAAGCGCTTTAGCAATCCCCGATTCAGGTGGCGAAGGACTAGAACTTTATGTCGCCACACAATGGTTACACGAAGATCGAAAACAAATCGCCGCATGTCTCAATATTCCTGAGGAAAAAATTCGCCTGGTCTTGGGCGGTGTTGGTGGCGCCTTCGGCGCTCGTGAAGACATTAGTTTGCAAGTGCACACCTGCCTGTTGGCTCTCAAGAGTGGACGACCAGTCAGGATCTCCTATGGTCGCGAAGAAAGTTTTTACGGTCATGTGCACCGTCACCCTGCGACTATCTGGATGCGCCATCACGCCGACCGTAACGGGAAAATACTCAAAATAGAAAGCACAATGTTGTTTGACGGCGGGGCCTATTGCAGCACGTCTCCCGCAGTTTTAATCAATGCCATCACCCACACCCAAGGCCCCTACAAATGCGACAATGCATCGGTCGAAGGCTGGGCAGTTCGTACTAACAATCCACCTTGTGGAGCGATGCGCGGTTTCGGGGTCGTTCAGGCCTGTTTCGCTCATGAAAGCCAAATGGAGAAGTTGGGCGTTGCCCTAGGTCTCTCCCCCGTCGAGATTCGTTTGAAAAATGTGATGGAGACCGGTGATCGACTCATCACGGGTCAGATCATGGACAGCGTTGCTCCTGTCGAGCAATGTATTCGTGAAACTGACGCGATTGCCATGCCAGAACCGTTGTTACCCAACGCTGATATCCGTCAAATTCCCGGCGGTACAGGACTCACTGCGCAACCAGGAAACATCGTTCGCGGTGTGGGCTGGGGAGTCAGCATGAAGAATCTCATGTACAGCGAAGGCTTTGATGACTATTCCACTGCGCGATGCCGCATGACTGACGGAGTTGTGTCGGTGAAATTTGCAACGTCAGAAGTGGGTCAAGGATTCACCATGCTGGCGCAGCAGATTGCACGCACAATTCTCGGCGTGGATGAGGTTTTACTTGACACGATCGACACTCAAGTAGGTTCAGCGGGTTCAACCTCGGCCAGCCGACAAACTTGGATGAGTGGTGGTGCTGTTAAGGCTGCCTGTGAAAAAGTTTTAGAAGATCTCTTTGATCATGCAGCGCTGACATTCGAACTCTCGCGCGATCATGTGCGCATCGAAGAAACTGACATCGTGGATATTCTCTCTGGTCGCCGAATAGCGGTCAGCGAAGCCAGCAAGGGAGTCAATCTCGATCGCACAGAGGAATATCACCATCCACCTACTGAAGACCTTGATGTGAATGGCCAAGGAAACTGCCATGTAGCTTTTGCTTTTGTGGCTCATCGTGCCGTCGTGGATGTTGATGTTGAATTAGGACTGGTGAAGGTTGTGCAGATTGCGACTGCGCAAGATGTCGGACGAATCCTTAATCCCATTTCTGTGCAAGGTCAAGTTGAAGGGGGCATCGCTCAAGGACTTGGATTAGCAGTGATGGAGGAAATCATTGTCAAAGATGGCAAGGTTCGTAATCCGAGTTTCACCGACTATCTACTTCCAACCTTTTTAGATGCACCATTAGTGGAGATGGTTTTGATTGAAGAATTTGAGCCAAAGTCACCACTTGGCGCCAAAGGAGTCGGAGAACCACCGTGCATCTCTGTCACTCCTGCGATTGCAAACGCCATTCGTAACGCCACCGGACGAGAGTTACCGCGTGTTCCCATTCGTCCGTACGATATTTGCCTCTAGAGCAAACCAAGTCGCTGCATGAGATCTTGCGGCGCATTGATTTCTAGAAGCGCTTGCTTCATGTGTTCAAGTAATTCACTCTCAAGTGGCGAGATCACTTCACCTTGGGGGCTTGCCAAATTCTGTAACTGTTGAGGATCACTTTGGCGGTCGTAGAGGAGGTTCTCATTCTTCAAACCTCCATAAGCCCAAAAAGGCAGCGTGTCCCCCATTTCAAAAGGCTGACGGATGACAGGGACCGTCGTTCCAGGCATTGTGTCAAGAAAAGCCCGCTGATCAGGACGTGGAAGACGCAACTGAGGCGCAAGGTGTAGTGGCATGGTGCTCCAACGGTTGGACCACATTGACAGTGGAAAGCCTTCACCCACAGAACCTCGTGTGTATGTGTGGGTCTGCGTCACGAGTTGAATTTCGCGTCCCCAATAACCCGATAGACAATGATCACGAACACTTGACGCTTGTCCCATCACGATGGGGACCAAGGACTTTCCGTGAGTCCGATGTTCAGGAGATACCGAGAAAACATCGCATAAAGTGGCGTGAATATCCACTGTCGTGCTCAGTGCCGACACACGACCCGCTTTAACTCCTGGCCACCGGATCATCAACGGAATATGACCCAAAGTGTCATGTATCGGGTAACCCGGTTTGCCCCACACATCTTTTTCGCCAAGATAATGACCGTGATCCGTACACACAATGACTGCTGTGTCGTGAGCATCTGGTGAGGCATCCACCGCGTCAAGTAAACGCCCAAACCAATGATCAATCATCGATAATTTGGATCCGTAGGCGGACCTCAAAGCACGGCCCTCTTGTTCCGTCAGAAACCCATCGGCGACACCGTTGACGACGTAGGGGGGCCAAATCAGCCACGGATCATTTTCATCTTGGCGATACTGAGAAGCCCATGGCTCGGGTGTGTCAAAGGGTTCATGGGGATCAAATTCGTCAATGACCAATAAAGAGCGCTCATGATGTCCAGCATTTGTTTCCAGCCACTTCACAGCGGCGCGCATTGTTTGTGGACCCGGAAAATCCTCTTCACTTTTAAACCAGGTTCGTGAATCCTGATAGTTGTAGTGACCGCGCCACGGATCCCTGACAGGTAAAGCCGGAGTGCCAACCCACGATGTATCTGGGCGAGTCTTCCAAGGATCATTCTCATGCCCACGCACGTATTCCCAAGCCGTGAAATCCGTGTGATAGTTCTCACCCCCAACCTCGAAAAGATGAGGGTGATCCGAAATAAGCATCGTTGTTACGCCCGCAGCGCGCAGCGAATACGTAATCGCGTCTTCCCAAATCTCCACCGATCCCCAAGGACGCCACGGGAAATCCAAGGCTCCAACAAGCAGATCATGGCGTGCCGGCATACAGGGCAAAGATCCCGTGTGATGCCGATCAAAGACGAGCGCATCGGCAGCAAAACGATCCAAATGGGGGGTTGTGAACTCCGATCCCCCATAGGCCCCCAAAAGATGCCGATTAAGGCTGTCAAGGAGAACAACAACCACATGTTTCGGCGCCAGTTGAGACTCAGAAAACTCGTTCCCCATGAACATACGATAGGCGCATCTGATCGTTCTGGCGTACCATTAAGACATGACCGCGGAACTGGATTTTGTGCCCTTCGATTGCGATAACCATTATTACGAGGCGATTGATGCCTTCACCCGCCACCTTGACCCGAAAGATGGTCCAAGGTGCGTGCAGTGGGCACAAATAAATGGGCGCCAATACCAGGTGGTCGGCGGTCAGGTCAGTCGTGTTGTCACTAATCCGACTTTTGACCCGATTTCTCCTGCAGGAGCGATGCACGATTACTTCCGCGGTAATCCCGACGGCAAACACCCCATCGAGTTCCTGACCCAACGTGAACCCATTCGCCCCGAATACCGCGATCATGATGCCCGCATTGCGACCCTCGATCGGCAAGGCATTTCCAAGATCTGGTTATTCCCAACTTTGGGCATGCTCTACGAAGAAATTCTCAAGCATGATCCCGAGGGTGTTGGAATTATGTTCACAGCTTTCAATCGTTGGTTAGCGGAAGACTGGGGTTTTGATTATCAAGACCGAATCTTTGCTGGTCCTTATATCTCGCTGGCTTCACCCGAGTGGGCCTGCAATGAACTTGACTGGGCATTGGCTCAGGGCGCACGAGTCGTTGTGATGCGTGCTGCAGCGCCAACCACGGTGCACGGACAAAGAACACCTTTCGACACCATCTACGACCCATTTTGGGCGAGGGTCAATGAAGCGGGAATCACAGTAGTGATTCATGCTGGCGACAGCGGCAACTCCAGCAATGGATACGCCAACGACTCCTTCTCGGCTCAATTCAGCGGTGTCGGCTGGAAGCCCAGCATCAAGGCCTTCAGTATTGAACGAGCTGCACAAGATTTCATCATCTCCTCAATTTTCGAAAAACTATTCGACCGCTTCCCAAATGTGCGCATGGCATCAGTAGAAAATGGCTCAAGTTTCTTGGCCGACGCTTGCACAAAGTTAACTTCAACGGCGAAGAAGATGCCCCGCTACTTCACAGAGGATCCAGTTGAATCGTTACGCCAAAACTGGTGGATTAACCCGTTTTGGGAAGATGATGTTCAACAAGTATCCGAAATTATGGGCACAGACCATGTCATCTTTGGAAGCGACTGGCCCCATATTGAAGGCATGCCAAACCCACTTGATTATGTTTCGGAACTCAAAGCGTTTTCGCCCCAAGATCAACGGCGAATCCTGCTTGAAAATGTGACTGCTCTCAACACTCCGAGACCGCTATAAATCTCACCGGATAAAACACGGCAATGTCACCAAGTATCAATATTTGCTCGCTTTTTGCCAGTTCGTGTTGCACTTTTCACCGATGACAAAACCGCACTGATCCATTTTCGGGAATCAGCGGGGTCAATCACATCATCAATTTCAAAATGTGTGGCGATTGATAACGCTTTTCCGCTTTCATACATCCGATCAACCATTTTCCTGAACGTCGCTTCACGTTCTTCGGGATCAGCAATAGCGTCAAGTTCTTTTCTGTATCCGAGTCGCACCGCACCCTCAAGACCCATTCCTCCGAATTCACCCGTTGGCCATGCCACACAAGCAAGTGGAGACTTGGTACTTCCAGCCATCATCGCTTGCGCTCCGAGGCCGTAACTTTTACGCAGAACGATCGAGATGACAGGCACGGTGAGATTGGCGCCAGTCACAAATAAACGGCTGCAATGACGAACCAAGGCCGTTCGTTCAACATCTGGTCCAACCATCATTCCTGGGGTGTCAACAAGTGTCACGATGGGTATATCAAAAGCGTCACAAAGTTGCATAAAACGTGCAGCTTTATCGGCGCCATCGCTGTCAATGGCGCCAGCAAGAAAGTTCGGATTGTTGGCAATGACTCCCACTGATTGACCTTGCACACGAGCAAAAGCAGTGATCATGCCTAAACCAAATTCTTGACGAATCTCTAAAACCGAATCAACATCGAACATCAAGTTAATCACCGCACGGACGTCGTAGGCCTTGACTCGCTGAACGGGAATCACTTCGCGTAATAAAGTTTGATCAGGTTCAGACCATCCCCGCAGCGCACCTTGGAAATAACTGAGGTATTTCTTCGCCACTTCAACCGCTTCAGCATCATTTCGCACGACAATGTCCACTACTCCATTTGCTCTTTGTATCTCAAGAGGACCGATTTCTTTGGGATCAAAAACTCCCAGTCCGCCACCTTCAATCATGGCTGGACCGCCCATAGCAATATTTGACCCTTCGCAGGCGATCACGACATCGCAGCAGCCGAGAAGCGCAGCGTTACCGGCAAAGCAATAACCGCCGGTGATCCCTACCAAGGGAACCAAACCAGATAGTCGCGCAAAGTCATGGAAGGCCCAACAGTCAAGCCCCGAAACTCCAAGAGCATCTGTGTCACCAGGTCGCCCTCCACCACCCTCGGCAAAGAACACAATCGGTAACTGCAAACGCTCCGCAACATCAAAAAGACGATCTTTTTTGCGATGATTTTGTGATCCTTGAGTTCCCGCAAGAACCGCATAGTCGTAGGACATCACAACCGCCCGTGATTCGTGGCCAGGAAATACATCTCCGTTAATGCTCGCTAAACCACCCACAAGGCCGTCAGCAGGAGTGTGCGCAATCAAGTCATCAATTGAACGACGCCGCCGCTGGGCTGCGATCACGACGGGGCCATATTCCACGAATGAGCCAGGATCAACCAGCAGGGCCAGATTTTCGCGCGCAGTTTGTCGCCCTTGCCCATGACGACGCTCACTTTGCACACGGCGGGATTCATCGAGTCCCAACTGATGGCGATCATTAACCTCTTCGAGGTCGCGCCTCACTGAAGACACCGACGTGATTTCCTCGTCTGCTTGCACAGGTGCTTGAACGGCACTCAAAGTACACAGCAACTGTCCTGCTTTGACTGTTTCTCCAAGTACAACGCTTACTGATTCGACGCGACCATCCATATCCGAGATGATGTCATGTTGCATTTTCATCGACTCAAGAATCGCTAACGGTCGCCCACGACCCACAATCGTTCCTTCGGGGGCAATCTGTATCACTGTCCCTTGCATAGGTGCCGTGATCTCCGTCAAGTCACCCGCCATCTTCTTTATCCTTGCGATGGAAAACGTACGGGCAAGAGACGTGGTCCCCGCACTTGACCACCAGCCCAAGTCACCCCACCAGCATCAGCGATTTCAAAGTCTGGAATTCGTTGAATCCAAGTCTCGATGGCGACTCGCAACTCCATACGCGCCAAGTTTGAGCCAGCGCAACGGTGAATGCCTGCTCCGAAGGCCACATGGCGATTGTGTTGGCGATCCAGAATTACTTCATCGGGATTCTCGAATATTTCAGGATCACGATTAGCTCCCGGGAAATTCATCAAGATTCGTTCACCCTTTTTCATCGGGCAGCCGTTGTATTCCACGTCCTCTCCGAGACGTCGGGCCATTGTCACTGGTGAATATGCGCGAAGCAATTCTTCCACTGCGGTCGGCATCAAGTCTGGTTCGTTGACAAGTCGTTGGCGGTCCTGAGGATGGCTAGCGATATGCCACAAGGAACTACCAATTGAGGACCAAGTCGTGTCGACTCCAGCAACAAGCAATAGCCCACACATCCCAAGGATGACACCCTCTTCAATCTTCTCTCCGTCAACCTCGGTCATGAGCAATTCAGAAATGAGATCGTCGCCGGGATTCTCGAGGCGCTCTTTGAGCGCTTCTACAAAGAACTGAATAATTCCGATAATGCCTCGACGCCGACGTTCTTCATCGTATGCAAACTCCAAGGTATCGCGCACCCAACCAGTGAATGTTTCACTCATTGATTCAGGTACACCAAGAATGTGCGCAATCACGCGCACTGGAATCTGCTGTGCGTAATCAACAGCCGCGTCCGCCGAACCATTCTCGATAAAGCCATCAATGAGTTTGTTGCACAAATCACGAGTCATTGTTTCATAGGTCAGCGTTCGTTGCGGACTCATCCATGGCAGTAGCAAGCGCCTTGTCCATGTATGTAAAGGTGGATCCGAACTAATTGGGGGAACGCCATATGGGAGCAACATTGGTTGCTCTGAGTCGCCATCAACTTCAACTACGGGTAGAACCGCTATGCCATAGCCAGAGGGAAACTTTTCAATATCACGGGCGATTGCAGTGACATCCTCATAACGCGTCGGCAACCACGAACCGCCCCAACGATCGGTATGGGCAATCGGACATTCATCGCGTAAAACGGCCCAGATACTGTATGGGTCGTTGACATAAGAAGGATCAAAGATGTCGTAGTCGGACGACCAATCGGCAACAGGTGGAGTTTGAGTCATAGAGAACCTACTTTGTCAGATTTTTGTGCGTGAGCCGTCACTACGCCAACAATTTCATCCCAAAAATAAGGCGGACAGTCGTGACCCATACCTTCAACGGAATGAAATTGGGCTCCACCGATGACTTCAGCTGTGCGCCTGCCACCTGAGATATCAATCAAGGTATCTGAAGTGCCATGGATCACCAAAGTGGGCACATTGATCTGAGAAAGCCGTTCCGAGCGACTGCCATCACGCCGCAATGCACGAAACTGACGAACGACACCCTGTGGACGGCAGGCCCGTTCGTACATCCGATGGGCGAACTCGGTTATTGCCATCTCATCAAAATGTTCAGGACTCCCCCAAACCCGCAGACCAGCGAGATGATTGGCCACCGCTTCATCTCGTTGAGTCGATCCAGGAGTCATTAATAATGCTGTGGCTTGGGCTGAAGCCTGACCGACATCGCGATCTCCAGTGGTCGACATCACCGAAATCAGCGATCTCACCCGATGAGGCGAATCGATAGCCACAGTTTGCACGATCATCCCACCTAAAGACATGCCAAAAAGGTGGGCTGACGCAATGTCGAGATCATCCAAAATCGCCAACACATCATTTCCCATATCTGACAATGAATATCCCTCTGGACCATCACTGGAAAGTCCTACATCGCGATTATCGAACCTGATGACATGAAAGCCTTGACCGACGAATAGTCCACAAAATTCTTCTGAGTAACTGATGCATTGGCTACTTAAACCATTCACCAATAGAAGAGTGGGCAGAGACACATCTCCAAAGGTTTCGTAATACAGCGACACTTGGCCATTGTTGCAACTTGGCACATCATCCTCCTGGGTTCGCAGATAAATGTTTGAAAAATTCGGCTTGACGCGTGCGCCGGTATTCGAGAATGATTGGTTCAAGTTCGTCGGGGGTCGCTCCATGCAAAATGACGCCGTCAACACCCAAGTCAAACTGCTGACGAATGCTCTGCACGCATTGTGCTGGCGTACCCATGGCCGCCGAATCCAACCATTCATCCGGAATAAGGGAGGCGATGTGCTCAAGTTGCTCGGTGCTCGCCGCTCCATCTAAAGCACCTCGAAATGACTTGACGAAATCATCATTGCGAAAGCGTTGCAAGACCTGGGGATCCCAATTGTTGGTGGAGACCATCAAATCACCGTAACCCTGCAGATAGGTGGCGAGGCGCCCGACAGTTTTCTTCAGACGAAGATCAGGAGCGATGTGATCCCCGATGGTGGCGAAGCAGGACCACACGCGCACCTTGCTCGGATCTCGCCCAGCACGTTCGGCCGCATCCTTAACGGTCTTGACACAACGCCGTGTTGTCTCATCGGAGAAAAATGTGTGCAAAATCACACAATCAAATGCCCGTCCAGCAAGTTCGAGAGTGTTGTGACCAAACGCCGTGATACCCAGTGGAATGTCTTCGCTAAAACTAGGGTCCAAAGCGAGAACTGGATACTTTCCCAAGGGTCCGTCGTGACCCAAGATGACCTCACCTGCGAACAGGCGCTTCATCACTTGCGCGAAATCCTCCATTTGTGCCGTAGTAATTTTCGGCATTCCGTACGCTGCAAACAAGGGAGCGATTCCTCGACCAATGCCGAGGCAAAACCTTCCGCCCGTCAGACGATGCATCGTGGTTGCATACGAGGCCGTCACGAGCGGATGTCGCGTGTTGTGATTGGTGGCCGCCGTAGCGATGCCGAGATTGGTGGACACGGCTCCGACTGCTCCGGAGAGCGTCACGGCTTCCTTTATGTTAAAGCGCTCCGAAATGAAACAAGATCCCAAACCAAGTTCCTCACCCTTTCGTACCTCCTGCAGAAGATCCTGCGGTGACTTAGGCGCTCCTGGAAGGGTGTAGAAACCCAATTCGTTCATCTGTTCCATGAATTACATCTCCGACTTTGGAATACGAAATCCACCCAACAGATTTTTGATCGCACTCGACGAGAAAGCTGTGACTGGCGAGTGTGGCTCCCCCATCAGTGTCTCAAGGTTTTCTTGAATTGACTCAGCCGTGCAGCCCCGATCTGAATAACCAGCCGCCATGGAGATGTTCATTCCCGCCTGCCAACCAGCGCCGACGCTGAGAGTCTCTCCATTCAAAGGGCATTCGCTGTGGCTCAACCACACAACTAGCGGGGCAACTAACGATGGGCTCAACCAATCTCCCAATTCGGGTGACCATGGAATCGGTCCAAAACTTGTGCCCAATCGAGTTTTCGCATAAGGCACGACCACGTTGCAGGCAATACCAAAGGGTGCTCCTTCACTCGCCATGCCACGGGTCAATCCGATAACGCCCATTTTCGTCATCGCATACACCGAGCCGTTCGGCACTCCGCCGAAGGCTGCCCCCGATGAGACATTGACGATGCGACCTCCGCCATGTGCTTTCATCCACTTCCATGCAGGACGACTGACATTCAGTGTTCCCCGAAGTTGGGTATTGATCAGCGCGTCAATACTTTCTTCTGGAAAATCCTCAAACGGTGCCATACGAACTTGCCCCGCATTGTTCACAACCACATCAACACGCCCGAACGTATCGAGAGCGCAAGCCACGATGTGTCGTCCGCCTTCTGGGGTGGCTATTGAATCGTAATTAGCGACAGCTTGACCGCCGGCGGAGGTAATTTCGGCAACCACGTCATCGGCGGGATTCGTCAAGGGTTGGGCGGCATCTCCATCGGAGTCCGAGATGCCAATCCCAAGATCATTGACCACGACACAAGCGCCGCGTTCAGCAAATGCGAGAGCATATTCACGGCCAAGATTTCGTCCTGCGCCAGTCACCACGACGACCCTGCCGTCAAATCGCAATCCACCTGCGTTTTCTGTCATTACCTCGCTCATGTTATAAATCTCCGCGCTCTGAATGAAAAATAAATTCTATAAGGTCCACAAGCACGCGTTTGTCTTGAACAATAAAAAGGTGTCCACCTTCATACTCCTGAAAGTTTGCACTTGCGATACGGCTCGCTATTGCCTGCCCATTTTGTGATGGAGCAATGCCGTCGTATTTCCCCGAGGCCACCAAAGTTGCGCACGTGATGAGATGCAAACGGTCCCAGACATCATGATTTTTGCGCGCCTGCAACTGCAGAATTTCCCCACGTCGTTTTTCAGCATCAACCGTTCGCGCGGCGACATTCCTGTACACCCGATCATTGGGATGGGACTCAAACCACTCTTCTGTGAATCTCTCATCCAGCAGACGTGGATAAATCTCCTGACGCTGATCCGCAGAAAGATTCTCCAACTCATGAAGTGGATACGAACTCCCACCGGCGCCACCAGCGCTAGTACACAGCAGAGCCAGGCGTTCAACTCGCTGTGGTGCAGTGACGGCTAACTCCTGCGCAACCATCCCCCCAAAACTCATTCCACAGACGGCGAATGTCTCCCACCCGAGATGATCCGCTAGAGCCAATGCATCTTGAGCATATTGAGACATGGTGTAGGGGCCATTGGGCACGGACGATTTACCCAAGCCCCTTTGATCGTGAATTGCCACTTCACCATATTTCCCGAGGATGTCCATCAAAGGACGAACCGCTTCAATATTCGACCCAGAGCCATTCAGGAAAATGACTCGCCGTCCTCTCCCAAAGACTTCGTAGTACACAGAGCAATCGCCAACGAGAAAACTGGGCATAACGTCAGTGTGTCCTGAGGTAATCACTCGTCTCAGGACGACGCGTCAACTGCCAATACTCAAGCATCGTAAATGGCCAGTTTTGAGCAACTCTCCCAGACGAATTCTTATACCAACTATTGACGCTTACCGCGCCCCATGCCATATTTTTATTGCCTTGATCAACACGCTCATTGAATCGGTCATGAACATCCAGTTTGATATCCCATGCACTGTCCCCGGAACGGAGCATCTCTTCAATGCAACCTAAAATGTAATGAGTTTCACATTCTGAAAAAAAGATGATGCTGCCGTTAGCGACAATATTCGTGTTTGGACCATACATGCAGTAAAAGTTTGGGAAATGAGGAATCGTGATGCCGAGATAAGCGCGCGCCTCGCCATTCCACATCTTGTGTAGGTCAGCCCCATCACGACCAACGACGCGCATCGGAGTGAGAAAGTCAGATGCCTCAAACCCAGTTGCATAAATGATCACATCGGCTGTGCGCAAGGTGCCTTCGGCATCAACTATTCCAGAACTTTCAATGTGATCAATATGATCTGTTATGAGTTCAACATGGTCACTTCGTAGACAGGCAGCCCAAGAACCGTTATCAAGAGCAACTCGCTTGGAGAACGGAGCGTATTTAGGAACAGTTTTCTCATGCAAATCAGGACGATCAGCGAAGACTGCGTCAAAGTAGAGAAGTAATCGATCTCGTAAGTGCCGGTTAGCGGCGCTTACTGAGGCCTCACCATCAGTCCAATCTGGATCAACCACACATGAGGCCAAAACACCTTCAGTTGTTCGCCAAAAGAGCAAGAAGCGGTACCACTGCGCATAAGCAGGAACGTTTTGAAAGAGCCACTGCAGCCCCGTCCCAATCTTGTCGTGGTAATGCGCAATCGGCGTCAGCCACGGCGGCGTACGTTGATAGATACTCACAGACTTTGCGACCTTGGCTATTTCTGGGATGAGTTGCACCCCGCTAGCTCCCGTGCCGATAACTGCCACATTTTTGCCGGCTAGATC
>CAMAYS010000018.1:0-23642 GCA_945862545.1 Bifidobacterium breve
ACTAAACGATCTGATAAATCTTGTGCAGAAACTGAGGCCCGAATCTCATTCTCAATCTCGGCGTCATCGGCTTCATCAACTAGCCCATCGCTACACAGAATGTAGCGATCACCATCTTCGACTATTCGTCCCTCAACATCGGCCAGCACCCATGAGTCAATACCCATAGCGCGCAGAACGATATTGCGCTGAAAATGCACACGTGCTTCAGCGCGTGAGATGACACCACGATCTACAAGGGTTTGTACATGGGAGTGATCTTTAGTCACTTGAAGTAATTCGTTGTGTCGCCACAAATAAGTTCGACTGTCACCAACATTGGCAACAACGATTTTGTTTTCAAGAGGATTAATGACAACTAAGCCCGTCAAAGTGGTTCCCATGCCATTTTTTTCCGGATCGTGCATGGCCTCCATATATATGGCGGTGTTCGCCGTTGAGATGGCGTCACTTACGAGTCCTGGCGATGTGAGGGGGGATGACTGCGAAAGATAGATCTCCGCAAGGGTGCGAACGGCGATGTCACTCGCAACTTCGCCAGCGCGGTGTCCACCCATTCCATCGGCCACAAAATACAAACCGTCAATGGCGATATAACTATCTTCGTTGCCAGTGCGTACTTGACCGACATGGGTTGTCGCTCCGTAGGTCGCCGAAATCATTTACTGGCCTCAATGATGACTCGGCCAATTTGCAAACGGTCGCCGATCTGTAAAAGAACCTTGTCTGTGATCCGTTCATTGTTGACGAATGTGCCATTGGTTGATGACAAGTCTTCAACTGTTGTCAGACCTTCATTCAGAGTCACGCGGGCGTGATGAGTGCTGGCGAATTCATCATCACCGATACTTAAGTCGTTGTCTTCGCTGCGCCCAATGGTGTAGCCAGATTCATTGACGGTGAAGGTAAAACCTTTGAGGTGTGCTGGCGCCACGACTTTCATATGGGTGACACGATACGGGCGATCAACCTTGACCGCTCCTGGAATGGCACCTGAAGGGGATCGGATGGTTGTATCTGGGGGCCGAGAGGATCGATTCATCGCTGGCAACCGAACTTCATTCCACACGGCCCATAACACTCGAGCAAAGAATAAATAGAGCACTAGCAACAAAGCGACTTTTAAGATGCTGAGCAATTGGTCAGTCATGGTCGTTAAGCCAGCAGTGAGGGCCTACTGCGCCTCGTAGCGGACGGTGTAAGTTCCCACAGAAATGATGTCGCCATGGCGCAGAGTTCGCGGTGCAGTGATGGTTACCCCATTGACTTTGGTGCCGTTGGTGGAGGCAAGATCGGTGACTGTGTGAGCGTCAGCAAGAAAAGTGATCTCGGCGTGACGACGACTGACATTGGAATCATCAAAGGGGATATCGCAGTCACTCGAACGTCCAATGACCACCGGTACAGTACCCACATTGACTCGACGATCGTCGGCGAGAATCAATACTGCAGTGCCCGAGACTGCTTGCGTTTTTCGGACGACTGAATCAATGTCAATTCGACCAGAAGTGAGATTTTCATCGCTTTTGATTGTGACGAGAACGGTTCCGCGCAGATGGTAACTCTCGTCGGCGCAGTACTCCTTGACAGCCTCAACTAGTTCGGCAATCAGGGCAGCTTCAATCTCAGCCAAAGCGGCTTGGTCTGTGGGTGAAAGGCTGATGACGAATTCGTTGGGGACAACTCGCCGCCCCTTCACATCAACGGCGCGCTTGCTGTCAATTTCTTTGACGAGTCGGCGACCGATCTCAATGGGGCGGACACTGCTTTTAAATGCGCGACTGAACATGCCTTCAACCATACGCCCTAGTCCATTCTCAAAAGATTGTAAGCCCACAGAAATGCTCAGGGTATCGGGGGTTGGGGTGTTGGTGAGTGCAGGGATACCCTGAAGGTTGTTACTCGGGCGAGTGGCGAAATGGCAGACGCGCTAGCTTCAGGTGCTAGTGATCGTAAGATCGTGGGGGTTCAAGTCCCCCCTCGCCCACCAAGATGCTGGGTGTCAAATCAAATGAAGAGAGCACCCACGGATAAGGTAACTCCCGTGAGGTCGTGGCTGTTAGCAGTTTGTCTTGTGACCTTGCTTTCTTCGTGCGCAGACGATCCAGGGACGGGGCAGGAGCAAACGACATCTACCTTGGCGGCACCGCTTTCAACATCAACGACCACATTGATGGCCACATCAACATCGACATCGACGAGCACGACAACGCTGCCTCCTGTTCAAATTTTTGGAGAATTCGACGATGTTGTTGAAGCGGCGGCACTCGGACCTTTACCGGAAGACTTTCCCTTGGGGCGCGCCGCCGCCAGTAGTTCCCCGTTGTATGAGAATCGTTGTCATGCCTCAACCAGTGCTATTGACCCTGTGGGCTGCGAATTCGGTGATCTTGATAGCAACGTGGTCATTGTGTTTACGGGTGATAGTCACGCCGCTCAATGGTTTGGTGCTTTTGAAGTTGCAGCCCGAACCAATCATTGGAGATTAATCGCCATGACAAAGTCATCGTGTCCAGTGACTGATGTGCCGACGTATCGACGACGAGATGCGCTACCTGATGGAGAGGAGTTGCTGTATCCCGAATGTAACGAGTTTCATACGCGAACTCACTCACGTATTCGTGAACTTCAGCCCGATTTAGTGATCTTTCCTGTTTTGTCCCGCTACCACTTAGTGAACAACGGAGGTATTGCGGCTTTCAGCGCTGGCTTAGGTGACTCAATTTCGGCGATTGCTGGACTTGGAACCAAAGTGCTGGTCTTAGGGGAGACTCCAAAAACCAATGGTGAAGATATTCCGAGTTGTCTGGCGCGTCATAAAAATGACATCGCTATTTGTGCAAATATGCGGAGCAGAGCTGAGTCCCCACAGCGTGTAAAATATTTGTCGGAAACGGCAGCCGAACATTCTGCAACTTATGTAAATCCAGTTGACTGGTTTTGCACGATTGATGTGTGTCCAGGTGAAATCGGTGGACGCATTGTTTATCGTGACTACAACCATATTTCTGATCAGTTTGCACGGTACCGTGCTCCACAAATCGGTGAAGCGATTAAAGTCGCTCTTCGTGGACCTGATGCGACGTAACAGTTTTTTGTCAATCCTGATTGTTGCATGCTTGTGTTTTGTCATTTCGTGTTCTGACTCGGATATTGCGAAAAACGTCGGTGGGATGGAAGGGCTAATCCCTGTATCCACAAAAGTGGACGTAGACATCGATGACACCAAATCCAGCGTGCCGGACACTACTGAAGACCCACCTCAAACAGACTTGGCTCAAGAGATCGACATGGTGCCCATAGGAAGGTGCGATTCGCTCGGTTACGGGGATATCGGTTTTCGAAATCAAACGAATAACAGGCCGTATGCGGTTTACAAATTTGGTGAGACCGAACAGGGACTTCCTTTGCTGATTGAAAAATGGGGTCTACTTGATGGACCCAGGGTGTTAGTCATTGGACAAGTACATGGGAATGAATGCTCGCCAGGACTCCTGGTCGATGAATTGCGACGAAGACCCCCAGAAAATTTTGAACTTTGGTTGATTCCGACGCTGAATCCTGAAGGGTTGATCAGCGGAGCGCGGACTAATTCATTGGGTATTGACCTCAATCGGGATGGTTTAACTCGACGCGCTCCCGAAACAAGAGCATTGATGGCAATAACGAAATTGATCAAACCCAATGTCACGGTCCATATTCATTCGCCATTAAATTTTATTGGTTATTTCAATGGTTCGCTGGCTTTTGATGTTGGGAAACAGCTTGTGGACAAATTATCGATGAATATCCTGTACACGGCAGGAAAGCGTAGTTCACCGAGTCAGGCTTTTCTTTGGCAGGGTCAGGGTGAAGCGGTTTTGGGAAGTCAATCGGTTCTCATTGAGTTGCCCGCATTTTCCGATAAGGAAGCACCTGGAGCCAAACAACAACGGTTTTATAGTGTGCAAGACATTGAAGAAGTTCGCCAGATGGCGGCGATTATCAGAGACAGTCTTGATGCAAGTTTCGCTGTAAGTAAATAAGTACTCAGCAAGTCCCCCCTCGCCCACCACAAGCTGAGTTAGCCCTGATGGTCGGTCTGTTCTAGGGTGCATCTATGAACACCACCACTTCAGAGATGCCTCAACGACTTGTCAACTTGCGGCGTTGGAATGTGGCCTTAGGGTTCTTGCACGCCGTGCAGGCATTGGCGATTCTGTTGATGGCGGGGAATTTCGCGATCACTATTACTTCCAACTTTCCCGTCGGGCCTCCGGGAACGCGCTTGGAAATGCCACAGAGTTTATTTGACCTGGCTATTGGGCCAGCCGTTGCTGTTTTCCTCGCTCTGGCAGCGATTGATCACCTATTAACAGCCACCATCAAGCGTGCCACCTATGAAAATGATCTCGCTCGCGGCATCAACCGCTTTCGTTGGGTGGAGTATGCGTTCAGCGCCACGCTGATGCTGATTCTGATTGGTTCATATAGCGGTGTCACCGATATCACCGCCATCTTCGCTGTCATCGGTGCGAATGTTGGAATGATTTTATTCGGATGGCTGCAAGAAGCTTTGAATCCAATTGGACGATCAAAGACCACGATGTTGCCGTTTTGGTGTGGGGCTTTGGTCGGCGTCACTCCGTGGATAGCGATTTGGTTCAACGTCATTGGGGCCGACACTGTTCCTGGTTTTGTGTATGGCATTGTCGTGGCCGAACAGATTTTCTTTTTCTCCTTTGGATTGAATCAGTGGTTGCAATATCGCGGACTCGGCAAGTGGTCCAACTATCTCTATGGAGAAAAGGTGTATCTCGTTCTTAGTTTGGCGGCTAAGTCGGTGCTGGCCTGGCAGATTTATGGCGGATCATTGGCCAATTAGAACGTTAGGACTGCGCTAATCGTCGGCGTAGTTCGACATAGACAGCGTCACCAACGATCGCTGTGAGTTCTAGCGACAAACTTTCGATGACTTGATTTTCTCCGACGTAGGCCTCGGGTTCCTCGGTGCAACACCAGGCCATGTTCTCGCTGTGCTCGCCCCAATCAGATTTTTTCCAAGCACGCACTGTGGCGATTTCCACATCATCTTCGCGCATCACCCAATCAACCTTGATCGGTAATTGCCAACATACCGAAGGTTTCCAATCAACAGGCGATTCCTCATAACTGAGAGCACCGAGGTGCAGCGCGCAACCTTCACCGCCGGCAAAACCGTGACGGTTATGAAAGATGCAGGCGCCGTCAATCACTCGAGTTGCATTGTTTTGTTCATCGCGAAAAATTCCATTGATTGTTGCTTCATCGTGAAACTGAAAAATATCTGGTGACAGTGTGGCGGCTAATGCAGCGACATTCATTGCTTCGTCAGGTCCATCAAGTTCTGCCCCGAGTGAGCAACAGCCGTGACCGGTTTCGGCATCTCGTTCGGATCCGATACCGAGACAGCCGCGACCCCAGATGCACGTCCATTGTGAGGTCATGAAATTCCGGTCGAAACGCCAAATGGTTTCCCCTGCGTCAACCTCGTCATACTGATTCTCCGGTGATGCGGGTATGTCAGTCATGGAAGTAGGTTACGGCGACACCCTCGCAACATTGTTGGGATTCCTTGATAGATAATGACTTGGGGAATTGACAAGCTGTTGGGGATCAACGGGAATGGGGAGTTATGAACACGCAAGTCAATATTTCAACTGGGGCGCTACGGGGCTCAATCGAAAATGGACTCCATATATTCAAGGGAGTTCCCTACGCCGCTCCCATCGATGGTCCAAACCGATTTCGTGCGCCTCAGCCGCGTGAATCTTGGTCGGGTGTCCGTGACGCCACGCAGATCGGTTTGATTTCGCGTCAAGCACCACTACCAGCACCATTTGGTTCGCCATTGCCTGATGCAGGGGCTGATTGTTTGAACCTCAATGTTTGGTCGCCAGACATCAATGGTTCGTTGCCGGTGTTCGTGTGGATTCATGGTGGAGCGTTTTATGGTGGCAGTGGAGTTGAAGCTGTCTATGACGGGGCCTCTTTTGCCCGCAACGGCGTGGTGTGCGTGACGATCAACTATCGCCTGGGAGCACAAGGCTTCTTGCATCTCGCTGATCACTTCCCTGAATTCGCAGAGTCTGGTAACGCAGGAATACTCGATCAGATTGCTGCACTGAAATGGGTGCAACAAAACATTGCCGCGTTTGGTGGCGATCCTTCACGAGTCACGATCGGTGGTGAATCTGCTGGCGGCATGAGCGTGTCGTCTTTGATGGCCGCACCTCAAGCCAAGGGATTATTTACTCAGGCGATTCCACAGAGTGGTGCCGGCCATAACGGCATTAGCGCAAAGACGGCAACCGTGATCGCGGGTGAAGTGTTGCGCCGACTTGATGTCAAGCCCGGCGACAGCGCCGCGTTAGCGGCGGTTTCTGACGAGCGACTTTTTGAAGTGCAACTTGAAGTGATGTTGTTGGCCCAAACACGCGACCCTGAAATATTCGGTGAAGCGGCAGTCTCGACGATGCCCTTCCAGCCAACATACGGAACTGAAGTTTTGTCTCAACAACCCATTGATGCCATCGCCGCTGGTTCGGCGGCAGGTATCAAAGTCTTGACTGGCACCACGATGCAAGAGTCGCTGGTATTTGTGGTGGCGATGGCTGAGATGTTTAACGAAGAGATGCTTGAAGCATCGGTGGCCCAAACTTTTGGTTCGGTCGAAAAAGGGCAGGCGGCTCTTGAGTTGTATCGCGCCCAACGACCGAGTGCTCTACCTTTTCAGATCACTGCCGCAGTAGAAACTGATCGCATGTTCATCGTGCCAGCGCGACGCTTGGCAGATGCACAGTTGAAGCATTCGCCTGATGTGTGGATGTACCGCTTCGATTGGGCGACGCCGATATACGACGGTGCACTTGGTGCATGCCACGCCCTTGAATTGGTATTCGTGTTCAACAATCTGCATGATTCTGCAGCGACATTTATGTGTGGTGACAATGCACCGCAAAGTGTTGCTGATGCGATGCATCAGGCGTGGGTGGCATTTGTCAAGACTGGTACGCCGCAGCACGCCGGTATTCCATCCTGGCCACGGCACAACACGGATGATCGGCCGACAATGCAGTTCAATACAACATCAACACTGGGGCACAATCTCAACGCCGATGAATTTGTGCTGTGGGATGGGGTTCTCTAAGTCTCACACCCACGATTGTGGACCATTGGCCTGCTGCTGGTGTGGTTACTCGCCGTGGAGCAGTGCCGATGACTAATGTCAATGGTGTTGATAACCAACTTGGTAGGAGTCCAATGATGAAAATCGAAGAACTGTTTTCTGTACAAGGCAAGGTGGCTCTCGTCACTGGTGGATCACGTGGCATCGGTGAAATGATCGCCGCCGGATTCTTAACGAATGGCGTGAAGGTTTATATCAGTTCACGCAAGAAGGATCAGTGCGACGCTACGGCTGCACGTTTGTCGGAAACGTATGGCGCCGAATGTATTTCAATTCCTGCCAACTTGTCTGAGTTGAGTGGCATCGAGTCGCTGGTGGCGGCTCTGTCGGAACGTGAAGATCATCTCGATATTTTGGTGAATAATGCTGGAGTGGCGTGGGGTGCTCCACTCGAGGAATTCCCCGAGGTTGGCTGGGACAAAGTATTCGACACAAACGTCAAAGGTGTTTTCTTCTTAACTCAAAAATTGCTGCCGCTTCTTGAAGCCAATGCCACGAAGGAAGATCCTGCGCGAATCATCAACATCGGTTCGATCGACGGCATTCGCACACCGATGTTTGACACACATTCGTACGGTCCTTCAAAGGCTGCTCTTCATACGTTGACGACACAAATGGCAGCCAAGTTGGTCAAGCGCAACATCATTGCTAACGCCATTGCACCTGGACCGTTCCCGACCTACATGCTCAGCACAGGTATCGGCACGGGTGGTGACGTGGAAGGAACCGACTGGGATGCTCTCGGTCGAGGCAATCCGCGCAAGCGTGTCGGGAGCCCACAAGATATTGCGGGCTTGGCGATCTTTTTGAGTTCACGAGCGGGAGCATTCACTGTGGGCGAAGTCATTAAGTGTGATGGTGGACAAGCCAATTCGTAAGTGAGCACTTCAAGCGCGACGACCTCAGCGATACGCCTGCAATATGAGCCAGCTATTGACGGCTTACGTTGTGTGGCGGTTTGTTTGGTGCTTTTGTTCCACGGGGGATGGTCGTTATTTTCTGGTGGTTATGTTGGCGTCTCACTCTTTTTCACATTGTCGGGATTTCTCATCACATCGCTACTCGTTGTTGAATACGAGACCAATAACAAAATTTCACTGAGAGCGTTTTATTCGCGGCGGGTAAGACGTTTGTTGCCAGCCAGTCTGTTTTGTTTGGTACTGGTGTCAATCTGGGCTTGGCAGAATCAATTTTCTGGCACTGTTGATGTGCGCGGTGATGTCATTGCTTCGGCGTTACAGGTTGCCAACTGGCGGGACTTGGCGCAAGGGCAGTCTTACGGTGAACTTATTGGGGCCACACAACCAGGACCGCTGGATCACTTTTGGTCGCTGTCAGTAGAAGAACAATTTTATTGGTTATGGCCTGTGGCGATGTTGTGGGTTGCACGTCTGGGCAAAACTCATCAATCCCGCAGTCGCTACGTGTATTCCTTGACGGGATTAGCAATGATCGCCGCCCCAGTCATTGCTTGGGTGTGGGGTGACAATGCCGCTTATTGGTCAACCCCAGCACGATTCGGGGAAATTCTTGTTGGTGCATCGTTGGCGATGTGGGTCAGGCAACCCCGCCGCCAGCGAACTCAATGGTCATCATGGGGATGGCTCGGTCTTTTAGTTGTGTTGATATCAGCAGTGACTTGGTCGAGTAGTTCGGGTCCGGCGTATCACGGACTTTTACCGTTGTTCGCCGTTGCCAGTGCTGGAACAATTCTTGGAGCAATATCGCTGGGGTCATTTCGTAACATTTTGTCAGCGCGACCATTTGTTGAGATCGGTCGTCGTAGTTACGGGATTTACCTTTTCCACTGGCCCGTGTTTGTGCTGGTCACTGATCGCACATTTGATATCTCGCGATATGGCCTCTTCGCTATTCGTTGCGTGATCACTTTCGCTATTGCTGGACTGTCATTTGCGTTCTTTGAACAACCCATCCGTCGTCGTGTCATGTCACATAAGCGAACCTTTGCTTATGCTGCTGCCGTGACGAGTGCATTGACCATTGGGGCACTTGCATTTATTCCACGCGACCAAGCACTTTTTGCAAGCGCAGTTCAAACGGGCTCAGTTTCGTTGGCGGAGAATGAAAAACCTGAGTCTGATTCACCGGGAACTGATGTCACGGAATCGCCGTTGAGGGTAGTGATATTGGGTGATTCGACAGCGGTGGCGTTGAGTAGTGGCCTGGTGTCTTGGGCGACGGATGATTTGACTCGCGCCCGAATAGCAGTGGTGGCGCGCAACGCTTGTGGTTTTGCGCGGGCGACTTCGATTGAAGACAACACGGGGGGATTTCGAAGCGACTGCGATGAGGCGCTTGGCCCCAATCTTGATACTGCACTTGAATTACATCCAGAGGTGGCGGTGCTGATGGTCGGGTTGGCCGACAGTGGACCTTTAACGTGGGAAAAACAAGAGGGGTCGTTGAAGCCCAGTGATCCCGCCTTCATTGCTCACCTCGAAGAGGATTATGACTCGCTGCTTGAGCAGTTACGTGATGCGGGCGTGAACCGCGTTGTATGGGTGGTCGTCCCGGCGCCGACATCGTGGTGGCTAGGAAATCTTGGACATGCTCCAGATTCATTACGTACCGACATAACGAATGAATTGATCCTGCACACAGCGAAGGAATTCCCTGGTTTCGTTGAAGTGATTCGTCTTGACGAATGGCTGGTTACTCGCGAGGAAGGCGAAAATCGGGAGTGGCGACCCGACGGGTTGCACCTTTCCCAAGAGTCAGCAAAACGCGTCATGGACGAGTTTCTGGGTCGGATTTTGGTACAAAATTAGTCCTCCGGGCGACCCAGAACACCCGGTATCTGAGCGTCTTTGCTGTTTGTAAACGCAGTGTGTATGTCTTGTGTGGGTTGTTCATCCAAGGGCCCTGTGGCGACTAGGGTATGAGAGTCGGTTGACCCTAAACCGACCCTAGGGAGGAAAAATATGAAAAGGATGACTAAGGGCAAATTTGCCCCAGTTTTGCTAGTCGCAGCACTTGCTCTTGCGGCATGTGGTTCGGACGGTGGCTCGTCAAGCACTGAAGCACCAGGAACTGAAGCGCCGGGCACTGAAGCGCCTACGACTGATGCACCTGTTACTGAATTACCAGTCATTGACTGCGCACCCGAAGAAGGCCCATTGAAGGCTGCTTGGGTGTATGTCGGCCCCGCCAATGATGGTGGCTGGTCGCAAGCTCACGACGAAGGTCGTCAGTTAGTGCAAGAGCACTTCGGTGACGCCGTCGAAACAACTTTCAAAGAGAGCGTTCCAGAAGGACCAGATGTAGCACAGGCTGTTGAGGACCTCATCGCTGACGGCAACACTGTCATCTTTGGTACCTCTTTCGGATTCCAGGATGCTTTCGTTGAGGTCGCTGCTGCGAACCCCACGATCTGTTTTGAATTCGCTACCGGTTACCTGAAGTCAGACAACATGGCACAGTTCTACGGTGCCGCTGAAGATACTGACTACCTAGCTGGTATGGCTGCAGGTGCTGCATCAAAGAACGGAAAACTTGGCTACCTTGCCTCGTTCCCGATCCCTGAGGTCGTGCGCGGAATCAATGCTTGGACTATGGGTGTACGTGCAGTAAATCCCGAGGCCACTGTCTCGATCGTTTGGTTGAACACATGGTTCGACCCAGCTGCTGAGCGTGAGGCTGCCGAAGCTCTCATCGCTGAAGGCGTTGACGTACTTGGTCAAAAGGGTGTTGACTCACCCGCCACTGGTGATGCTGCGCAAGCCGCTGAAGGTGTGGCATGGGCTGGATACAACACTGACCAAAGCGTTAACTACCCAACTGTTTGGTTGACCTCAACTGTTTACAACTGGGATGTCTACGAAATTCCACGACTGCAGCAAGTGCTTGATGGCACTTGGACTTCAGGTGACTACTACGGCAGCTTGGCAGACGGTTTCGTCACCTTGGCACCGTACGGTGATCTGGTATCTGAGGAAACACGTGCTCTGATTGATACCAAGAAGGCTGAACTTGCAGCCGCTCCTGGTTCGCAGTTCACTGGTCCGATCAATGACAACGCAGGCAATGAAGTGTTAGCCGCAGGAGTCAGCCATACCTTTGGCGAACTCATGTCAATGGCTTACCTCGTTGAAGGCGTTGTAGGATCAATTCCAGCAGGCTGATTCACAACGTTAGTCATGATGTTGAAAGGGGGCGGGCTATATAGCCCGCCCCCTTTTTCATCTATTGTTGTTGGTGTGCGTGGGGAGCGAAATGACATCTGAGATAGCCGTCAAGATGACGGGGATAGTGAAAAAGTTCCCAGGAGTTATCGCTAATGACCACGTCAATCTAGAAATCATGGCCGGCGAGGTTCATGCCCTCCTCGGCGAGAATGGCGCAGGCAAGTCGACTTTGTCAAATATTCTCACTGGTTTGTATCGACAAGATGCGGGAACGGTCGAACTCAGTGGCAAGAAAGTTGAATTCAACTCTCCTCGCGATGCGCTCAACGCTGGCATCGGCATGGTGCACCAACACTTCCGTTTGGTTTCCACATTTACCGTCGCCGAAAACGTTGTCCTCGGTGAGTCCGATTCATCGCTTTTCATGGATCAAAAGGCAGTTGCTACGCGAGTACAAGAACTCAGTGATCGTTACGGGTTAGCAGTCGATCCAAGCGCTCGCATTTGGCAACTCAGTGTTGGTGAACAGCAGCGCGTGGAAATCCTCAAAGTTCTGTACCGCGGTGCGCGTATTTTAATTCTTGATGAACCAACTGCCGTTCTGACGCCTATTGAGACGACTGAACTCTTCAAAACTTTGCGAGTGATGGTCTCCGAAGGTCGCGTGGTGATTTTCATTTCACACAAGCTTGATGAAGTGATGGCTGTCAGCGATCGCGTCACCGTCTTGCGTGGTGGGCGAACAGTCGGCACTGTCAATACGCGTGAAACATCAACTACCGACCTCGCCAGCCTGATGGTGGGTCGTTCAGTCGAGTTCAATCGAGTCGTTCGTCAGGTCCCAGCGGACAGAGAAAAAATTGTCCTTGATGTGCGCGATCTTTGTGCACATGACGACCGTGGCCGTGTTGCGCTTGAATCCGTTTCGCTGAGTGTTTCGCCTGGCGAGATCGTGGGGATCGCTGGTGTCGCCGGCAATGGTCAGCGCGAACTTGCTGAAGTGATTTCCGGAATGCGCCCGATTACGTCAGGTTCAATCACTGTTGACGGTGAGAGTGTTCAATCAGGCCGAGCCCGATCAGCGATCGCCAAAGGCATTGCCCATGTTCCCGAGGATCGACTTCATACTGGCTTGGCTTCGAATCATTCAGTCGAAGACAATTTCGCACTCAAGAACTACCGCTCAATGTCGCGATTTCGTATTCTGCAACGTCAAAAAATTCGCGATCAGTCAACACATCTTATTGAACGCTATGACATCAAGACTCCAGGCTCCGAGACTCCTGTTCGCTTGTTGTCGGGTGGCAATGTACAAAAGGTATTGCTTGCCCGTGAATTTTCTGCATCGCCGAAAGTGTTGATTGCGGCTTCACCAACTCGCGGTTTAGATGTGGGCGCTATTGAAACAGTGCGCGAACGTCTTGTGCAAGCCGCCGATAGTGGTGTAGGGGTATTACTGATCAGTGAAGATCTTGATGAGATTCTTTCTCTCGCTGATCGGATTTTGGTGATGTACGAGGGCCGTATTGTTGCTGAAGTAGAAGCCGCGCAGGCAGATCGCGCCCGTATCGGACTCACCATGGGCGGAATCACCACATGAGAAGTCCAGTTCGACTAGAACGCCGATTGGAGCAGCCGAAATGGCTGAATTGGGTTGTGCCCCTTGGTTCACTTGTTGCTGCACTGATCTTGGGAGCAATCGTTTTATGGATCACTGGCAAAAATCCTTTTGATGTGTATCAACGAATCTTTGAGCGAGGTTTCGCTGGAAAGCGAGCCTTCTCTGGCGCTCTAGAAATGGCCACGCCCCTTGCCTTCACCGGATTATGTGCAGCCGTTGCCTTCCGTATGGGTCTCGTCAACATTGGTGGTGAAGGTCAGTTCTACATGGGAGCGGTGGGAGCATCGTATGTGGGCATCTCACTTGGTGGATCGCCTACTGGCATCACGATCGCTCTGATGTGTCTTGGCGGCATGGTCTTCGGGTCTGTGTATGCAGCCATTGTTGGTGTTTTGCGAGCCCGCTTCAACACCAACGAAATCATTACGTCTTTAATGATGAATTATCTGGCGGCAATCTTTTTGAATTATTTGATCTTTAACTCCAAGTCTTTTTGGCGTGATCCTGATTCGCCACAGTTCCCTAAAGGAAAAACACTCAATTCTCGTGCGGACTGGAACACGTACTCCATTTTCGGTATCAACTTGCCGATTGCTTTTCTGATTGCACTTCTCGCGGGATCGGCAGTGTGGGTGTTGTATAAGCGCACACGTTTTGGATTTGAAGTTGGTGTACTTGCCGATTCACCCAAGGCGGCGCGTTATGCCGGCATTCGCACAACGTCCACGATCGTGATTGTCATGGCGTTATCGGGTGCTCTGGCTGGTCTCGGTGGGGCCGCAGATGTGGGTAACTTTCGTGGCCTACTTGACGCCAAAGGTATCCAGATGGCGGGGTATGGATACACGGGTATTGTCGTGGCCGCTCTAGCTCGGCGCAATCCATTAGTGACGGTGGTGGTGGCGATTTTCATTGGCGGTCTGACCAAGGCCGGCTACGCATTGCAAGGGCCAGACTTCCCCAGTGGACTTGTGGGTACTTTGCAGGGATTGATTTTGTTCACGGCAGTTGCGGGAGAAATTTTGATCAAGTATCGCATTCGAACGACACCTCGTCGTAGTGAGGCCGTGGCCTGATGAATTCAAATATCTTTATCATCGTCATTGCTTCAGCGATCTTTTATGGCACTCCGCTCTTCTTCGCCGCTCTCGGTGGGATTTTTACGGAACGTAGCGGTGTTCTTAACCTTGGTGTTGAAGGCACCATGCTGATCGGTGCCGTGACTGGGGCGTGGACTTGTCTACATGTGGGTGGCAGCGCTTGGTTCACGATCACGGTTTCTATTCTGATGGGGGCACTCGCAGGCGGGCTCGTGTCGACTCTGCTGGCCTTCTTGTGCATCACTCTGAAAACCAATCAAACAGTCGCGGGGCTGTCAATTACTATTTTCGCCGGAACCGTTGGACTCAGCAGTTACCTCGCCAACATTTGGAAGGTTTCCAAACAGCCAGTGCCAAGGCCAATTCGTAAACTTGATGTGCTCGGACTGTCTGATACGCCCATCGTCGGTCCGATTTTATTCCATCAAACGACACTGACTTATCTGTCTTGGGTTCTTGCGATTTTGGCGACCATTTATCTTTTCCATACGCGCATCGGATTACAACTACGTGCTGTCGGTGAGTCTCCTCAGACGGCCGATGCGATGGGTATCAATGTTGTCAAGTACCGCTACGTACACACCATTTTCGGTGGGATGTTGGCCGGCGTTGGCGGTGTTTTTTATAGTTTGGCAATTGTTCCGCTGTGGGTTGACGGCATGACCAAGGGTGCTGGTTGGATTGCTATTGCCCTAGTGATTTTTGGTTTCTGGCGGCCGAGCTTGGCTCTTCTTGGGGCATATCTATTTGGCGCACTGCAGTCGCTGGGTAGCACTTTGAAGGCCCGCAATGTGCAGATCAGTGGAGACCTTCTTGACGCCTTGCCGTTCTTCATGACGATCGTGGTTCTGGTCTTAGTTTCAAGTCGCTTCGCTCATCGCAAACTGGGAGCACCCGCCGCCCTCGGTGTGCCTTATGAGCGAGAAGAACGATGACATCGATTTCAAATCTCTCACCAGAACTCAAAAGTGTTTGGCATCCCATTGGTCGGGCTGATTCTTTTGGAGAAACACCGACCCGTATTGAGTTAGTCGGTGAGGCCTACGTCGTTGTTCGCCTTGATGGAGAAATAAAAGTCTTCACCGATATTTGTCCGCATCGCTATGCACGACTTTCTGATGGGCAAGTCGTGGGTTCGAATATCCAATGTCCCTATCACGGTTGGCAATATGACGCCAACGGTCGCTGCGCGCATGTGCCAGCGTTAGGAATTGAAGCGACTCTTCCACCCGCGCAACTCACGATTCCTTTTGTGCAAGAAAAATATGATCTCGTATGGGTCTCCCCGCTCGAGCCGATCATTGACATCTTGCAGATTCCTGAGTGGGAGGACGAATCACTGACACGTGTCTGGATGCCACCCATTGATATCAATGCTGGTGCGGCTCAATCCATTGACAACTTTCTTGATTTCGCCCACTTTCCTTTTGTCCATGCGGGAACCTTTGGTTCAGAAAAAGATCTCTTAGTCAATGAGTATTCCACTGAGCGCACGCAGGATGGTTGGGGATTCGTCGTGGAATATCCCCATGTCATCGAAAACCACGAAGATCCGTTAGTTAAAACTGGCGCACATCCGCTGATCCAAGACCGCCTCATGCGCTACGACTTTCGTGCCCCGTTTACAGCCAACCTTCGTCTTGAACTTCCGCTGACGGGCATGGTCAATGCCATTGTGATGTGGTGTCAGCCGATGACTCTTGATACCACGAGGGTGCATATCGTGATGATTCGCAATGATTGCCACACGCCAGCAGATATCCAGGCTGCAATCGATTATGAAATGAAGATCTTCACTGAGGACCTCAAGGTGATTGAGTTTTTGGCCGACAAGACGGTGCCTCTTGATCGTGGGCAATCTCATGTACGGTCCGATCGTCACACAGTTGAATTCCGGCGCATTCTGCTGAAGTTACTCACTTCCTCCTCCGCCTCTTGAGGGAGACAATGTCAATTCGTGCTACTAGTGTCTTGTTTGAGTAGAAGAAGGAAAAATGTCGCAAAGTATGGCTAGTCAAACCAATCATGTTGATGTCCTCATCGTTGGTGCTGGTATTTCAGGCATCGGGACTGCGTATCACCTTCAAAAGCAGTGCCCCGATCGCACCTATGCCATTGTTGAAGGCCGTGCTGATCTCGGCGGAACGTGGGACCTCTTTCGTTACCCAGGCGTTCGTTCCGATAGTGACATGCACACTTTGGGATTCAGTTTCAAGCCATGGAAGGAAGCGAAATCAATCGCTGATGGACCTTCAATCTTAAAGTACGTACGTGAGACAGCACAAGAAAATGGTATTGACAAAAATATTCGTTTTCATCATCAGGTCAAGACTGCGTCTTGGTCAAGTGAGACCGCAACGTGGACCGTCACGGTTGTCCGCCAAGACACCAATGAAACGCTCCTTTACACATGCAACTTTTTATCGATGTGCGCCGGTTACTACAGCTACAAAGAGGGCTACACACCAGAGTTCGCGGGTCGTGATTCTTTCAAGGGTCAAATTGTTCATCCGCAGAAGTGGCCGAAAGATCTTGACTATGCGGGTAAACGTGTCGTGATCATTGGTTCAGGAGCAACTGCTGTGACCCTTGTTCCAGCGATGGCAAGAACCGCTGCTCACGTGACGATGCTGCAACGTTCACCGACTTACATTGTCGCTCGCCCAGACCATGATGCGATCGCGGACAAACTGCGCAAGGTGTTACCTGAAAAGACAGCGTATGCAATCACCCGCGCCAAGAACATTGCGCTCACAAAGTTCTTTTATAATCGCACGCGTACTCATCCAGAAAAGATCAAGACTCAAATTCTTGGTGGTGTGCGTCAGGCCCTAGGTCCTGATTACGACGTCGAGAAGCATTTCACACCCACCTATAACCCATGGGATCAAAGAATGTGTCTGATTCCGAATGGCGACCTGTTCGTCTCCATCAATAAAGGCCGCGCTTCAGTCGTGACCGACGAGATCGTGTGCTTCACAGAATTAGGGATCCAGTTGAAGTCGGGCGAAATGCTGGAAGCTGACATCATTGTCACCGCTACTGGCTTAAACCTAGTTTCACTCGGTGAAATTGATGTGTTCGTTGACGGTCAGGCAATTGACTTTTCACAAACATGGACATACAAGGGACTTGCGTACTCTGATGTTCCAAACTTGGTTTCAACCTTTGGCTACATCAACGCCTCGTGGACTTTACGTGCCGATGTGGTGGCTAATTACACGTGTCGTTTGTTAAACAAAATGAAGTCGACGGGGACTCAGCAAGCCACCCCCCGACTACGAGCGCAAGATCAAAACATGACGCCAAGGCCGTGGATTAATGACTTCTCTGCCGGCTATATGGAGCGCATGATGCACCTCATGCCCAAGCAGGGTGACCATGCTCCGTGGATCAATCCGCAATTGATCGCTGTTGATAAGCAGATGATTGTCAAGTCGCCCATCGATGACGGCGCGATGCAGTTCAGCAAAGTGAAGACTTCGGTTTAAGCCGCTGCCTCAGGCTCCCAGCCTGGTCCTGCGAATACATAACGCAAGCGCTTATTGAGATTGTCCGCCTGCTTCACATCACTAACGATGGATGCCATTTCTTGGTACGCCATCTTGATCGGATTCGCAGTGCGAATATTTTTGGTCAATCCATACTGCACTTGACGGATTTCAGGTTCAAAAGTCTTAAAGAGGCGGTCCCAGACAATTAAAATTCCACCATAGTTCTTATCGATGTACTGCTTGTTTGCACCGTGATGGACGCGGTGATGTGAAGGAGTATTGAAAATCTTTTCAGCCCACTCGGGCAAACGATCAATGGCCTCTGTATGAATCCAGTATTGGTAGAGCAAGTTCAGTTGCCGGGCCTTCATAAAAGTTGAATAGTTATATCCGACTAAGGCCATCGGGATGTACATCCATATTGTTAAGAAGCCTGACCAGGTTTGTCGCAGAGCCGTTGACAGGTTGTATCTTCGTCCCGAATGATGGCCCACATGATCAGCCCAAAATAGACGCACCTCGTGCGTCTTGCGATGATTCCAGTAATACAAGAAATCCCAAACGATGATTGCGGTGAGTATCGAACCTCGCCGAGATCCCAGTCGAGACACACGACGCCGAAAGAAAAAGTTGTATCCGCGTTCGTATGTACCTTGCATCACGAAGCCCATCAAGATTGAGCCCACGAGAAGACCCAAACTTCCAGCGGTATCTTTCTTTTCATAGCCGAGTGGCACTAGTGGATCAGGGGTGGGATTGCCGTCATCAACGGGGGCAACTGCATTGACATCTACAAGTTCGCGTAACTGACGCTTCTGGAGAACACGATGTTCCCAGACCATCGTGGCTGCGAAAATTGGCAAGGTGATCTTGTCAATGAAGTCGATCTTGCGTATTCCAGCCATGGTATGAGGTTAGGGCAGACTGATCTTTTTCGCTAGACGCACCGTTGATAGTTTTTCGGGAGCGGCAAGTCCCTGCATGGCGATTTCGTAATCCGGCAAGGCATACACGTCGCCATCGTCATTGATCATGATGAAGCGATCAAATTTGGCCAAGAATGTACGATCGTGGCTCACCGCCACAACGGTTCCCTCAAAACTGTCAAGTGCTCGTTCAAGCGCCTCTGAAGATTCGATATCCAAGTTGTCGGTTGGCTCATCAAGCAACAACACATTGTGGCCCTCAATCTCGAGACACAAAATCTCTAGTCGTGCCTTTTGACCACCAGATAAGGTCTGAAACTCTTGGCGGGAATGATTGACCAATCCATAACGCGCCAGGGCCTTCATTGACTTCTCATCTTCAATCAAACGATCGCGCACAATGTCTAGACATTGGCGACCAGTGAAGTCGGCGCGGTTATTGATCTGTGTGAACACACCCACCGACGTACGCGGCCCAAAAGTCACTGATCCAACATCGGGAGTCACGCCGTTCAGCACCGCAAGAAGGTGACTCTTGCCAGTTCCGTTCGGACCGATGAGACCCACGCGCTCGCCGTGATGTATCTCATCAGAGAAAGGAAAGAACAAGTCACCAACAGAGACATCGTCAAGTTTCGCAACACGACGCGCAGCATCTGCTCCGCGCAGCCGTACATGTATGTGTTGATCGGCTACAGGTGGCGGTGGCGGACCAGCAGCCACAAACTTTTCCCAACGAGTCTCTGCTCCATTTGCCTTAGTGGCATTTTTAAAGTTTTGCGCGGCCCGTTGCTTCATGATCTTCATGTGGTGGAACAATCGACGCTCTTCGTCATTCCAGCGCTTGAGATCATCGCCGAGTAATTCTTGACGCTTGGCGCGGGCCTCCGGAAAAGTGAGGTATGACCCACCGTGTACCCACGCACCAGAACCCTCAATGACAACAATTTTTGTCGCCACTCGTTCGAGGAGAGTGCGATCGTGGCTGACCATCAGGATTGTTGAGCGACAAGACTTGATTTGTTCTTCCAACCAACCGCGAGTGGGGATATCGAGATAGTTATCTGGTTCGTCGAGCAACAAAACATCTGCTCCTGAAGTCAACAACAAATCAAGGACGAGCCTTTTGCGCTCACCGCCAGATAGTTCGCTCACGAGGCGGCGAGAAAAATCATCCACTGTGGTTTTGACACTCCGCTGAGCAGCAGCCTGCCATTTGGTTTCCAGATCGTATCCACCCATGTCGCCCCAGTCGCCAAGGGCCGTGGCGTAACCCATGCCATCGTCGCTGCCATCAGCGAGAGCTTTTTCGGCTGCAACTAAGGCCCGACCCGCCGTTCGCAAATGTGTGGGCGCGACCTCAATCAGCATTTCTCGCAATGTGTCAGTTGGTCTCGACATGCCGACATCTTGAGTCATTGATAGAACGCTTCCATTGACGGTGAAGTCACCACCATCACATTCGTATTCGCCAGTCAGGATCTTGAGAATGGTGCTCTTGCCGACGCCATTGGCCCCGACCAAAGCAGCATGCTCGCCTGGCGCAATGCCGAAACTGACATCAAAGAAAAGCTGGTCAGCTCCTGGAGGTGCGTATTCAAGTTCGGAGATGACGATGCTGCTCACACCCCCCATTCTCGCTGCTAAATGGCGTGGCTACACCTTTAAGAGCAATTTGCCGTGATGGCCGCCTGTCATCAACATATTTAACATTGCAGGAAAGTTTTCCACACCGTGTTCGATCTGCTCACGCATCACCAAATCTCCGCTTCGTAGCCAATCTGCCAGTTGCGCTTCGGCACGAGGGTAATGGGCGGCGAAATGGAAGACAGCGAAGCCTTCAATACTGGAGTGACGTTCGGCCAATTTGAGGTAATTCTTTGGACCCCGGACCTCAGTCATTTTTTCGTACTGAGAAATCGCACCGCAAATCACAATTCGCGAACCCAAAACAATGCGCATCAACACATCATCAAGAATTTCTCCACCGACATTGTCAAAAAATACGTTGATGCCATCGGGCGCGAGTTCATCAAGTCGATCACCAACATTTTCATTTTTGTAATCAATGGCTGCGTCAAATTTGAGTTCGTCTACTAAGAATTTCGTCTTGTGAGGGCCACCAGCGATGCCGATCACTTTGCTTGCTCCACTGAGGCGGGCGATTTGCCCAGCCATTGAGCCAACAGCGCCAGCCGCGCCTGAGACCACAACTGTGTCGCCTGGCTTCACTCGTCCCACATCAACGATGCCAAAATAAGCAGTCATTCCGGTTGTGAGACCAAGAGCACCAAGAAATGCAGAAGGTGGCGCAACGCTGGTGTCGAGTTTACGCATCGTGAAAGAAGGCATCACGGCGTAACTCTGCGAGCACATCGGACCAAAGACATAGTCACCTTCAGCGAAACCTTCTGCTTTGCTCTGCACAACTTGACCGATGCCCAAAGCAGGAATGACGCCGCCGATCTCTGCCCCTTGATGGAATCCACCCTCATCAAGAGTCGTGCGAATAAACGCATCGATGCCCAAAAGATCAACCTTTATGAGCAATTGACCATCTTCTAGTGGCGCAGTTTCTTCTTCGAGATAAGTGAAATTGGAATCGTCAGGGCGACCTGTTGGGCGGCTTTTGAGGATGATTTTTTTATTTATGTATGTCATCACATACCACCATCAACTGACAAGATTTGACCAGTGACCCAACTAGAAGCTGGCGAGACGAAGTACAGCACGGCTTGACCTAAATCTTCTGGTGTGCCGAGTCGTCGCATCGGTAGGCGAATTCTTTTTTCTAACATCGGAAGATCTTTGTCTTCAAGCCGCATGGCTTTCATCATGATCTCCGTCGGAACGGCGCCAGGCATGATGCAGTTGACGCGAATGCGTGGACCGAGTTCTTTTGCGTACGTCACAGTCAGCGAGTTCACGCCTGCTTTAGCAGCTGCGTAATGTCCACTGCCCATCACCGTGCTGACTGCAGCGCGCGAGGAAATGTTGACGATACGTCCACCATCGCGCATGAGTCGTGCCGCAGTATTGGTGCACACCCAAATCGCAGTGAGATTCAGACGCATCGTGGCGTCCCATTCTTTGGCATCAAGTTCTGTCAGCGGAGTCTGGATAGGGGACCCACCGGCGTTATTGATCCAGATATCAAGATGTCCGAATTCGGAGATGGCTTTTTGCGCAAGTGCTTCAACAGCGTCATTGTCGGTGACATCAGTGGCGAGAGCAATTGCGCGCCCACCCCGTGCACGTATGCCGGCGGCGACAGCTTCAACTTCGTCTCCGCGACGAGCCGCACATACGACTGCGGCCCCCGCCTCGGCCAAGGTGTTGGCGATACCTTCGCCGATTCCCCGTCCTGCACCCGTGACGACAGCAACGTCATCAGACAAATCAAATAGACCACTCATGGTGAACCTCCATCAGGTTGAAGCGGTTCAACCCTGTGCGAAAAGTTACCAGCAGTAAGTAACGGGGGAAAGAGAAAAATAAAGATTTTTTGGCAACTCCCGTTTTATAGAGCAGACTGCTCGGGTGTCAGAGTCCATTTCCCGTCGACCAGGCCGTCCGCTTGGAGGTCAACTTGTTGTTGACCGCGAACACGTTTTGGACGCCGCTGAGCGAGTCATTCGGCGCGACGGAGCTGGATCATCTTTGGAAGCCGTGGCCGTTGAGGCGGGCGTGACGAAACCCATTGTTTATGACCGAGTTGGAGGTCGCGCGGATCTGGCTGATGCTCTGGCGGAACGGCTAGCCGACCGCATGGTCTTGGCCACTCGTACCGCTCTAGCAGGGGAAACCCTAAGCCAGACGGGTTTAACTCGTTTTATTGAGGCCAATCTGCGGACCGTGGCGGATCACCGCGAACTGTTTTTATATGTCACTGGAGGCTCCACAGAGCAGACCGCCCTCGGTCGCCTGTCCCTCGCTGGCATGTCGACTCAGCCCTTGGCTAAGACCTTGGCCGTGTGGCGCTCGGGTATTCAGCAAGATCCGGGCGTGGCAGAAGCATGGGCTTTTGGCATTGTTGGAATGTTGCAAATGGTCTCCCAATGGTGGATTACCCAAGAAGGTCTGTCGGCCGCCGAGGTGGCAGGGCAGATCAGCGAGCTGTTGTGGAACGGTCTTCCGGGCCGCGCATGAGGCTCGGAATCCGTCGAATGGGGTTAATAACTTACGCGGGGTAGATAAAATTTTTTAGGCGTGTTACTGTCGTCACATATTGATCAACGAGTTAGTTCAGGGGAACGCAATGTCCAATCACGATAGTTACGAAGACCTCACCGAATGTGCGCTCACATCGGAACTTGAACACAAACTCGTGCATTCCCTCAGTGAGTGCATCTTCATGTGGGTCAATAGCAAAGGCGAACCTTTCGGTGTGGTGATGTCATATTTGCCTAAGGACGGAAAGTTGTGGCTGACCGCCGCCGAAACACGTAAGCGCATTCCGGCGTTGCGTCGCAATCCGCGTTCATCAATTTGTATTAATAGCACAGGTTCAAAGTTGGGCGGCGGTAAGACCGTGACGTACAAGGGTGACTGCATTATTCGTGATGATCGTGAAACCAAAGATTGGTTTTATCCGGAGTTCGCAAATCGTCTACGCCCCGACAGCCAAGCCGCTGCTGATGAGTTTCGTAAGTTTCTTGATTCACCGCATCGCGTGATCATGGAATTCACCCCTGATTACACACTGAGTTTCGATGCCACATTGATGTGGGCCCGTTCGCCAGACGCAGTGAAATAATAAGCACCCCTCACATAAAGGAGCAATAAAAATGTCAATGACCGAAGAATTGCCAGCCCACTTACAAGGTAATGGGCGACCAACACAAGAAGAACTCACACTGACTGACCTCAAAGTGGTGGGACATATCCCTGCCGAACTTGATGGTCGCTATCTGCGCAACGGTGCTAATCCATTGACGGGTATGAGTGATCATCCGTTCTTTGGTGACGGCATGATTCATGGCATTCGCCTGCAGGATGGTCAAGCCAAGTGGTATCGCAATCGTTATGTGCAGACACCGTTCATTAAAGATCCTTCGATCAATATTCTTGATCCGTCGGTGACTATGGATATGACTTGCTCAAAGGCCAACACACATGTTGTCGGTCACGCTGGTCAAATTTTGGCTCT
>CAMAYS010000019.1:0-23443 GCA_945862545.1 Bifidobacterium breve
CGACTGATCTGTTGTGATCGAGAAGTTTCAGTTGTCGGGGCCATCAGATCCCAAGTCTGCCGTGAATCAGAGTTGCATTGCTTTCACTTCGCAGAACTCTTCAAGTCCGAACGTGCCACCTTCACGTCCAAGTCCACTCTGCTTGTAACCACCAAATGGCGCAGCGATGTTGAATGATCCACCGTTGACCTCGACCTGACCTGCCTGAAGCCGACGAGCAACTTTCTTGGCGTGTTCCACATCACTGCCCCAGACGCCAGCGGCAAGACCGTAGACAGTGTCGTTAGCGATTTCAATGGCTTCTTCTTCACTGTCATAGGCAATGATCGACAACACGGGCCCAAAGATCTCCTCGGTGAAAATCGTCATCTCTCGAGTCACACCAGAAAAGATTGTTGGCTGAACATAAAAGCCAATGTCAAGACCTTCAGGTACCGCGGCGCCGCCCATCACGAGTGTGGCACCTTCGTCAATACCGGTTTGGATGAAGCCCCGAACGCGATCGCGCTGTACGGCTGAAACCAAAGGTCCTAAACGTGAAGCAGCGTCAAACGGGTCACCAGTGGTGAACTTCGCGGCAGCAGCAGCAGCAATCTGCTCGGCGGCAGCCAAGCGATTGCGTGGGACCAACATGCGAGTTAAGGCGCTGCAGGTTTGACCAGAGTTAGCGAAACACTTGCCAACACCAGCGCCGACAGCTTTGGCAAAACCTGCTTCATCAAGATCATCGAGAATCAGATTCGGGCTCTTGCCACCGAGTTCAAGTGAAACCTTCTTCACATTTTCTGCAGCCACGACAGCAACGCGCTTACCGGCGCGAGTTGAGCCCGTGAAACTGACCATGTCAACACCGGGGTGAGCGGCAATGGCTTCTCCGACAACTGGACCGACACCAGTGACCAAGTTGAAAACGCCCGCTGGCACGCCAGCGGCGTGGATGATCTCGGCGAGCATGAACGCATTGATCGGAGCAACTTCCGATGGCTTGACAACAACCGTGTTGCCGGCGGCCATCGCAGGCGCAATCTTCAAAGCGATCTGATGCAACGGATAGTTCCATGGGGTAATACATCCCACGACACCAAGTGGCTCACGAACGACAAGTGAGTTGCCGATCTGTTGCTCAAATTCATAGGTTGATAACAAGCCAGCAGCAATAGCAAAGTTGCCCTTTGGTAGGCCCACCTGAATCATCGTGGACATGCCCACTGGCATACCAACCTCACGCGCGATTGCTTCAGCAATTTCTTGTGTTCGCTCTTCTAAACCAGCATAAATCTTCATCAAGTACTCGGCGCGAGTTTCCTTGGGCAGATTGCTCCAAGCCGGAAAGGCTGCCCGAGCCGAAGCCACAGCTTTATCAACATCACCAGCAGTTCCGTCGGGGATTGTGGCGATGATTTCTTCGGTCGCCGAGTTGGTGACTTCGAGGACGCCCTTACCTTGCGAGGGAACCCATGCACCGTTGATATAAATCTTGTCGTATGTAGTCATGGCTCAACCATATAGGTCGCCAGCAAGTTTTGCTATTGCTCGAAGGGAAGACCCAAGTTGGCGTAAATCTCACGCGTCGCCGTACTGCGGTTCAAGGTATAAAAGTGCAATCCTGGGGCGCCAGCGTCTAACAACGCTTGACCTAATTCAGTCGCTGCTTGAACACCGACGCGACGAATATCTTCGGGGTCTTCAAAGGCTTCTAAGCGCTGTGCCAGCCAGTCGGGAAAGGCGGCACCAGACATCGCTGCCATGCGCAAAATCTGACTCTTGTTGGTCACTGGCATGATCCCTGGAAGAACGGGCTTATCCACACCTAAGGCCCGCAGTTCATCAACCATGCGAACATAGACATCGACCTCAAAAAAGAATTGGGTAATAGCAAAATCTGAGCGACCAAGCTTTGCTGCTAAATGTCGGCGATCAGTTGCGCGATCTAGTGATCGCGGATGAAGTTCTGGGTGGGCCGCAACACCCACTGAAAAACGTCCGTCCGCAAGAACATCATCGAGCAAATCACTAGCAAAGGTGTAGTCGCTGGGCTGAACTTCCCCGTCCAATGGCACGTCACCCCCAAGGGCCAAGATATTTTCGACGCCAGCATCGGCATAGTTATCAAGAATCTCTTTGATTTCGCTACGACGATGACCTTGGCAAGTGAGATGGGCCATCGGCGTGATGTCCGTTTCTTTGCGCACCCAGGTAACAACTTCACGAGTGCGTTCGCGCGTACTGCCGCCTGCACCGTATGTCACGCTGACAAAACTCGGAGCCAAGGGAGAGAGTTCGGCAATAGCACGACCCAAGGACATTTGGGCCGCCTGGGACTGGGGAGGGAAAAATTCGAATGAGTAAGTACGACCAGCAGCGATGAGGTCGGAGATGCGCGCCATCAGGACAGTTTAGAGGGCAAAAAGTATTAGTGCTTGAAGTGGCGCTCTGATGTAAAAACCATGGCTATGCCATGTTCGTCAGCGGCCGCAATGACTTCTTCGTCGCGCACACTTCCACCGGGCTGAATCACAGCTTTGATTCCAGCCGCTGCCGTGGCATCGAGACCATCACGGAATGGGAAAAACGCGTCACTAGCGCACACTCCGCCAAGTGCTCGTCCAGCCGAACGCTCAGCCGCAATTCGTGCTGAGTCCAAGCGATTCTGCTGTCCCGCACCGATACCAAAGGCTTGTTGATCCTTGGCGAACACGATGGCATTAGAACTCACCACAGCACATACCTGCCAAGCAAAAGCAAGGTCATCCCATTGAGCCACAGTTGGTTGGGTTTTAGTGACAACTTTCCACGTACTGCGGTCAAGATGTACAGCATCAGCGTTTTGCACTAAAAGTCCTCCATCTATTGATCGAATATCTAAGCGACGCGTAGAAGGTGCCGACGCAGAAATCACCCGCAGATTTTTCTTTGCCAATAGAACTTCAAGTGCATCGGCATCAAATGATGGAGCAACGACAACTTCTGTGAACACTGGAGCAAGTGCTTCGGCCATCTCGCGCGTGACTGCGCGGTTTACTGCAACAATTCCGCCGAAGGCACTCACCGGATCGCAGGCGTTGGCCAGTGAATACGCTTGCGCTATTGAACCTTGTGGGGACACTGCAACACCGCACGGATTGGCGTGCTTCACAATCACACACGATGCATTCGCAAATTGATTCACCAATCGCCATGCCGCTTCAGTGTCATACAAGTTGAGATAACTCAACTCTTTACCACCGTGTTGCACCGCTGTGTCCCACCAACTCGTGGCATCATCAAAGCGATAGCGCGCCCCTGATTGATGTGGATTCTCCCCATAACGCAACCCTTGAACTCGCGTCGCGCCAATCAACAAATGTTCTGGCAGCGATTCATTGACAGATACTTGTGCGGCCATCCAACGCGCAATGGCAATGTCGTAGTGGGCAATTTCTGTAAAAGCGATTGCCGCTAAATCTCGGCGAGTATCTACAGACACTGCGCCCGTGCTCCGGATCTCGGCGATCACTCGCGAATAATCACTTGGCCGCACAACTACTGCAACATGCGCGTGATTCTTGGCTGCCCCGCGCACCAGCGTTGGACCACCGATATCAATCAGTTCAATGCTCGGATTATCTGAAAAGGGATACAGGTTGACAACGACCAAAGCGATTGGCGCAATGTTGTGTGTCTGCAGATCAGCCACATGTGAAGCATCGTCAAGATCGGCCAATATTCCAGCGTGCACGGTCGGATGCAATGTCACCACGCGGTGTCCCAACATTGCTGGGTAACCGGTGAGGTCTGCCACATCAGTAACCACGAGACCAGCCTCATGTAATGCCTTGGCTGTGCCTCCGCTGGAAACGAGATCCCAACCAGCCTCCGACAAAGCGGTGGCCAGTTCGACGATGCCAGTCTTATCGAAAACACTCAGTAAAGCGGTGGGCATTGCTTGACAATAGCCCCAGACCGGCAAATATCGCAGATCAGTTTCTTTAAAGTTTGTTAGCCAAGGGCAGCAATAATTTCGGCCATCAAGTCGCCAGCCTCAGTGGGGTTGTTACCCACCTTGACACCAGCGGCGCTCAATGCGTCCATCTTGCCCTGAGCAGTTCCCTTGCCGCCCGAAACGATGGCACCAGCATGTCCCATTTTCTTACCCGCAGGCGCAGTAACTCCAGCGATATAGGCACTCATCGGTTTCGTAACATGTGCCTTGATGAACTCAGCGGCTTCTTCTTCAGCCGAACCACCAATTTCACCGATCATGATGATCGCATCAGTCTCTGGATCATTTTGAAATTCGCGCAAGCAATCAATGAAGTTGGTACCCGGTACTGGGTCTCCACCGATACCTACACAAGTACTCACACCAATGCCACGCTGCTTGAGTTCATACAGTGCCTGATATGTCAAAGTTCCTGAGCGGCTAACAATGCCAACATTTTTCTTACCTGCCTTGGGCAGTTCGGCAATTTCACCAGCGGTGATTCCGATATTGCATTTTCCTGGGCTAATGATGCCGGGACAGTTTGGACCGAGCAAACGCGTCTTCGGATAATCGCGTACCAGTGTGTTGAAAACCTTGGCTTCATCTTGAGCGGGAATACCTTCGGTGATGCACACGATGAAACGAATTCCCGCAGCAGCAGCTTCCAAGATCGCCGCCGGTGCAGCCTTCGGTGGCACAGCGATGAATGATGCGTCTGCCCCAGTGGCAGCAACGGCTTCGGCGACTGAGTTGAAAACTGGAATGCCTTCAACATCAGTACCACCCTTGCCTGGTGTCACTCCGCCAACAACTTGGGTTCCGTAGGCCTGATTACGCAGCCCGTGATATTTGCCTTGGCCACCAGTGAGGCCTTGCACGATGACCTTGGTGTCTTTGTTTACAAAAATTGCCATGGGTTCACTTACCGTTCGAAATAGCGACAGCAGCGCGAGCTGCTTCGAGCATGGTGGGCTTGGAGATCAATGTGGACTCGGGAATTCCAGCGTCAGCCAAAATCTTGCGTCCTTCTTCGGCATTTGTTCCGTCGAGACGAATCACAATCGGTGCCTTTAAGGTCACGCGTGACAAGGCTTCGACGATTCCCTTGGCGACTTCTTCACCACGAGTAATACCACCGAAAATGTTGATGAAGATAGACGTGACTTTTTCATCGAAGTTAATGACCTCAAGGGCTGCGGCCATGACATCCGCATTAGCACCGCCGCCGATATCCAAGAAGTTGGCCGCCGTGCCACCAACTTGATTAACAACGTCCAGTGTGCTCATTGCAAGACCAGCACCATTAGCGATAATCCCAACAGTTCCATCAAGACCGATGTACTGCAGACCATGAGTACGAGCCAATTGTTCACGCGCATCAAGTTCTTCAGTGGCACGATATTCGTCCCATTCAGGATGACGAAAGGCTGCATTGTCGTCAAGAGTTACCTTGGCGTCCAACGCATGCACTTCGCCAGTCGGCTTCAAGATCAACGGGTTGATTTCGGCCAGGTCACAGTCGCCTTCGGTGAAACAACGATACAACTGCACCAAAATCTTGGCCACGCCATCAACGGCCTTAGCGGGAATCTTGGCGTCAACGGCGGCTTTGTGAGCTGCTGCTGGCGATAAACCATCAACTGGATCAATGTGCAATTTGATAATTGCATCGGGATCTTTTTCAGCTACCACTTCAATCTCAATGCCACCTTGCGCTGACAACATCAATAAATGTTTTTTGGCACCACGATCAAGTGTGAATGAGGCGTAATACTCCTCGTCGATGTCGCTGGCATTTTCAACCCACACACATTTTACAACATGACCCTTGATGTCCATGCCGAGAATGTTGTTGGCATGCAAGCGCGCTTCTTCAGCGTTATTGGCCAACTTGATGCCACCCGCCTTGCCGCGTCCACCAACTTGCACCTGAGCCTTGACGACTACTGGATAACCAGACGCATCTGCGACTTTGACCGCCTCATCCACCGTTGTGGCGGCGCCTCCCCGACTGACTGGGATATCGAAACGGGCGAAATACTGCTTCCCCTGATATTCAAACAAGTCCATCTAAATCTTTCCTCTCACTCACTTGCGTCTTCTCGTGCGTCCAGAGCTATTTCTAACCACTGGGCTATGGCTTTCAAAGATGATCCGGGACCGAAAATTTCCGACACTCCTTGCTCGCGTAAGGCGCGTGCATCGGCATCTGGAATCACTCCCCCACCAAAAATCAAAGCCTCTTCCATATTGCGATTCTTCAGTTCTTCCATCACCCGTGGGAACAGCGTCAGATGGGCCCCAGACAATAACGACAGCCCGACAGCATCAACATCTTCTTGCAAAGCAGTTTCAGCGATCTGCTCGGGAGTCTGGTGAAGCCCCGTATAGATGACCTCAAACCCGTGGTCACGCAGCGCTCTGGTGATGGTCTTGGCGCCTCTGTCATGCCCATCAAGTCCAGGCTTGGCAACGACAACTCGGTATGGCCTCTTCACAAGGAAGAAACCCTACGCCCTGAAGGGCCTTGACCACACATTGACAGACTCAAGTCAGGTCACATATTTCAAAAATCTTGGAAATCTGAGGAACGATTTCAGAAGTTGCCAACCTTCTCGGCAGACTCACACTATGGCTCGCCCTACATTTCGTTCACCCGCCGGCAGAGCCGTTCGACCAGTTGCGGCAGGCATAGGTTTTTTTGGACTCTTCGGCCTCACCTTATGGGGAATCGCTTCCGTGCTCGGAGGCGAGCAGACCCTCACCACGACCTTCATCCCTGACCGCCTCCCCGTCGGCAACGTTGAGTATTGGGCTGAATCAGTCGACACCAATGGACCGGTCTTGTTTGCCGGTCTGGGCACGACCTCAGGTGAGCGCACCATCGTCCTGGATCACAACGGCACCGACCCTCAGCGAGGTTGGCTGGTGTATTACGCCTACCCTGCCGATCGAGATGTCTCATGCCCCATTGAACAAATAAAGGGCACAGATACTTTTACCGATTGCGATGGTCGCACGATCAGCATTGAAGAACTTGCCCCACCGACCAATGGCGAGTATCCAATCATCGAAGATCGGCAAGCTCTCTTCATTGACTTGGGCGAACGTACCAATGATCCGACGACAACAACGACCGACTAGATAAATCTTTCGCTCATCGTGGCCAAAGTTGTGGGAACCACTCTCCACGCAGAGGTTGACCGCTTACTCGTTCTTCTTTGCCTGGGAACATCACACTCATGTCCGGAGATGTCACCCAATCTCGTGGCGCATACACCATGTCATCGCCGAGAACTCGCAAACTAAACACACGTCGAGCATTGTTGCTCGAGACGCCGGGAGCACCGTGGACAGTCAGCATGTGAAAAGCAATGACATCACCTGGTTGCATCGCCCACTGCAAAATGCGATGAGACTCGCGCTCCTTTTCGAAATTCGGCATTTCCACCAAAGATCCTTCAGGAAACCACTGGGCTTGTTGATCAAGAAATGAGCGAGGCATCAACCATGGACCAAGATGTGAACCAGCAATGAGTTCAAGAGAGTCCTCAACAAGCACTGGATCGACAGGGATCCAAAAACTCACATTTTGAAATCCCTCAACGTCGTAATACGGCTGATCTTGATGCCATGGAGTGCGTTGACGAGTGCCACTTTGCTTCACTAAAACATGATCGTGGTACAAACCAATTGTTTGCGAACCAGTCAATGAAGCAGCGATTTCAGGAAGTTGAGTTGAGCGTAAAAATTTGCCGAATTCGCGATGCTCACGCCATGTAGTGAAATCCTCAAGAAAAAACCCTGGATCATCGCTGGCACTGGCGACCTTGGCACGCGGGCTTGGACAATCAATCACCGCATCAATGCCAACGCTCAGCAGTTCAATCTCTGTGGGTGTAATGACACCTCGCAAAATGACCGCCCCATCAGTGCGATAATCATCAACTAAACCCATGCTCACAGTCTGCTACATGACCATATGCCGTGCCCGATCTGATACAAGAGAGTGATGCCATACACGCCAATCATGGGCACGCTCGCCTACATCATCAATCGCGAACGTTCCGAGGTGCTTTTAATTCACCGCAATAAGCGCTCCCACGATGAGCATCTGGGTAAATGGAACGGTCTCGGTGGCAAGTTGGAAACCCACGAAGATCTCGCCAGCGGAATCCGCCGCGAGATCCGAGAAGAAGCGGGGATCGAGGTCACCTCGATGACGATGCGCGGCACCATTTCATGGCCCGGCTTTGGACCCAACGGGGAAGATTGGTTCAGCCCACTCTTTTTGATTGATGGTTGGATTGGTGACCCTGGGTCGTCCAATAATGAAGGAGACCTGAAGTGGATCTCCCTCGAGCGAATTTTGCAGGCCTGCCACCCCGATCAGCAGTTGCGCGAAGACGCTGCGTTGCCCATGTGGGAGGGAGACCGATACTTTCTGCCCCTTGTTTTTGACGACGATCCCCGCCCATTTCATGGGGTCATGCCGTATAGCAATGGGCAACCAACGTCTTGGACTTTCGAACGCTGGTAAAAAGTTTTGCAGAATGCGCACAATTGTGTTTTTGTCGCTTCCAAAAAGTTGCCTTTGGGCTGCTTCGGCAACGGGGTACGGTGTCATACCTCGAGCCATTTGAGCCACGATCTGTTCACGAGTTAAGGGAGTCGTGAGGCGATGCAAGAGTGTGTAGAGATTAAGTACCCGTTCAAGAGGGTCAACACGTTTTAGTCTCTCGGCTTGCCCAGATGTACTGGTCATTCTCTCTCGCTGTACTTCCATGTTGTTCGAACGAATGTGATCTGCACAAGTGTGCGATTTTTGCTCAGTCTCTCAAGAACTAATTGTGATCGCGTTTTCCTCGGAGGTGGCGACCCACATATGCTACGACTACTTGATGCAACTGATCATCAAAGAAAAAATGCACGCGGTACAGGTGAGAGCCCCGACCATTGCGAATGTGAGCAAAGGCATATTGCGTCTGACCCTGCCACATGAACGCGTAATCAGTGCCATATTTGTTTTCGGCATTGTCGCCAACTCCAGCGGCATAGTTCAACCCCACACCACGACAGGAAACGGTCAAAGATGCATTATTTACCCGCCCAGACTGCCAATCACCGGCGACAACATTAAGACGAACTAGGTCCTGGAGTAAACGATTCGCATCAACCGAATCAAGTTCTTTCGCACTTTCAAAGGCCTCTGGTATAAAGGTGAGATATTCACACATTGCGTCGGCTTGCATGACCGCATCATGCGCGCTGGTGGCTTTAATCCCTGTCGGATTGCGCCCGAGACGAATTGCTAATTCGACATTTTGCAGAAGTAGTTGATCAACATCCGCACTTCCCTTATCAAGCAATTCTTGTTTTTCAGCGATGATTCGATCCGCATCGGCAAGTGCTTGTTGAAGTTCATCAACTTTATTTGCTTCTTCCTGCCATCCATCGGAAGCAGACTTCCACTCGCTCCAGGACACAGTTTCGGGCTCAAAAGCAGGATCCGTGAGATGAGTTTCTACGGGGACTTCTGTTGTAGCGGGACCGCTCTCCTCAGTAACTCGGGGGCGAAACCGTGGAGCACGTAATGGTGCCAACGAATTTGCCGCTGCATCCGTCACCATCGTTTTAGATTCTCCGCGTGCTTTGACCCCCTTGCCGGGAGCGAGACCATTTCCTGACCAAGATTTGACTGAATGATCAGGCCAAATAATGACAAGCCCCTGCGGTGTTAAAGCTTCAATACCCGCGAAATCATTAAAGGTCCGAACACATTGCTCACTCGTCATCTTGACAACATGTGCCAATCCGGCAACAAGCGTTGAGACCTTTTCGATCTCAAAAACTGACGATGTATTGGCACGACATGTTTCAATAATGACTGGCATGGTCCGGCTCGGAGCGTTATAACAAAATGCGGCTATTGCTTGCGCCTGCACAACATCTGCTACGCAAAGATCCCTCGTACTCACTGAATGATCTGCATCGCGGAACAAACCTTTATCAATCACTCTGGCCACAAGAGTCCGCATCGCCATATCCTTGATCTGAACGGATTGAGGCGTGATCTGTTTTCCGCCAGCGACAACAGCAGTACGTACCTCAAAGGTCGTCTCCGAATCACTCATCAACAGGGTGACAGTTGTGTTTGATAATGCTCCGCTACCCAAACTGACATCAATGGTGTATCGCCACCAGCGTTCAGGATCTTCGTTGTCGACGCGGACAGAAACTCCTGGACCGCGCTCATCAATTGGATATTCCTCTTCAACCCATTTTTCAACAACGCCACGTACGGCCTGGCGTTGCGGAACGGACCACGACGGACCATCAAGACGAACGCAGTAGACCGGTTTCACAGTGCCCATTCTCGCCGATCTCAAGGGGTTTGGCGGACACTATTAAGCCAGGCTGCCGATTTCGCCAAGACAGCCTCAATCAGGACTGGCTTTGGACTCTCAAGGGCATCCAAAACTGCCACAGCGGAGATCAACCCTGTCAGCGGATCAGCAACAGCATCCGCAACAAATTGAGGTCCAGAGGGACAAAAATTGACTAGGCCACCCGCCACAGCGCAGTCATCGCCAAATCCGACCCTGTGACCCTGGCCTGCACCGCGTCCGTAGCCGGTCAGCGAAAGCCAGACCCTCGGCTTGCCATCTCGTAAAACATGCTGCGCGTCAATACCTAGATGTTGCAAGGCGCGCGGTCGGGATCCTTCAATCACCACATCGGCTTCGTAGATTAATTCCCGTAATTGCATACGCCCACTGGCGCTAGTGAAATCAAGAACCACTTCATCCTTGCCGTCATTCAATTGCTTAAAAAATTCAGGATGACCATATCTACTTCCATCAAGTCGATGAGTTGATTCAACTTTTGTCACCTGACAACCAGCATCCATCAGGAGGCGTGAGCAAAGCGGACCAGCCCACAGTGATGAAAGGTCAAGTGCCGCGATCATGCGGTTCGGTTTTAAGGCCGAAGAAGATTTATTTTCATAACTCAGATTAATGGGTAATTCGTCGGGGCGATAGTCATTGGCTACCTCGCCAAGGCGAGAAATTGGAAGCCCCACCTCCGAGGCATATTCTATGAGCGCTAGCGAATCCACATTGCAGGTCGCACGCCGAACGTCGGCCCACGACAAGAGATCATTGCTCAGAAACACGTCGCGTAAAAATATGCTCAGCAATTGGTGATCTTCAGCACGAGCCAAATTAATCGCCACCCATTGCTGATCTTCAGTCTGCATAAGGCAACATGATTGACCAACACTTTGTTGTTCTCTCGGCTGCCATCCAGTAAGGAGTGTCCGTTGATTCAACAATTTCGCAACGTCAATCTCTACACCACTATGCTCACAGAATTTTCTCGCTACACCTTGCAACAGATGCAATTCAGGAGAATTGTTACTCAGAAATTTCATCAATAAGTCCCCATTCTAGGGCTGTTTGAGCGTCAATGGAACGACCCGTCAAAGCCAACCAAGCTGTCCGTTGACGGCCGATACGTCGCGAAATACTTGCTGTTCCACCGGCACCTGGCACAAGACCTAATGAAACTTCTGGTAAACAAAACCTAGCATTTTGATGCGCAGAGAGATGCCCAGCAAAGGCCGCCAATTCAACTCCAGCACCGAAGTTCTCTCCCATAACATCACAACGAAACGAGGTTCCGAGGCGTTGGTTCAACGACCACATTGACAGAGCAACGCTTGACGTCAGGCGCGAGAAATGCGACGACAGAGCATCAGAGAATGAACCAAACTCATCCAGGTCGCCACCGCTGGAAAAATTGCTACCTGCCCCCCGCAAAGACACGTGAGATACCGTCTCGTCGCTCACTGCGAGTTGCAATATTTCTGCGAGGCGAGAGCGCATGAGAGATGAATAGGCATTGCGACGAAGCGGATTGTTTAGTGTGATAGTCAGATGCCCTTCGGTTCGTTCACTGAGAACGATGGAATCTGGAGGCGTTATTACTTGCCGAGCAAGACGTGTACTTTTCCAGCGCGCGAACTCAGAACCGGATTGCAAAAGTGAATAAGTCGTTGATTCAGCGATCAGGGATTCTTCGACTGATCGATTCTCAACGCCGCGTAAAAGCAACGCAGTAGCAACGGCCGCCTGAGGGGAACGCTCAATGGTCATGAGAATTTCATCGAGATCGCGATCGCTGGTCACCAGCACATCACAGGCAGTCGCCCCTGAAGGTCCCTGGATTGGTTGACTTGGCAATCTGCCGATGACGACACAGGGTAGGAGCCCTAGATGCTCCACCGCATGTGTCTGCTCTAGGTCAACAAGACAAACAGCTACCCCGTGCAACAAGCTTAAGGACTCTCCATCCAACCTCTTTCGGGAGTTGAACTCCTCGGTAGAAAACTGGACCAGCACCCCTGCAGATTACGTCTATCCAGACTGCTGCATCTCTCATGTAGCCCCGTGCCAAGATCCAAGCCCCGTGCACTCTGACGATGACCTCTTCGACGCCCTAATCGACTAGGACCTGGACTTTGAAAACATGCCCCGTTGGCGATTCACGACCCATCCTGACCGCACGCCCGCGGCGCCGATGGCGAATATGTCTCCAACGCCCGACTTGAGAACCTCTCACGAGCTGACCAGCAAGGTGTAGATGAGGCAACCGTTGTATCGAGCGCTGAGGATCAGTACTTCAGCAATCCCGACCCAGAGACCTTAGAAGCAATCACCAATGTCCTCACCCCAAAACAAAATGAGGTATTCGTTGGTCGTGTTTTCTCAGGGAAAACCGTCACTGAAGTAGCCCGTGATCTCAAGGCAAAGCCCAACCAGATCACCAAATGCTATAAAAGTGCACAACAACGCCTGCAACTGGCTGTGATCAATAACCCTGAGGGCTTTGGCATCGAGGCTTGGCAAATTGACAAGCACATCAGGGCGATGTGACCGATAAAGCCCCAAAATTTGGTATTCAGCGCGGTTGGGGTATATAAGCCGTAGGCTGGTCAACCTTACAGAGCAGGAGAAACGCTCATGGATATAACACCCAGCGTGGACACCGGCTTTGCCGATTTAGGACTACGACCAGAACTACTAAAGGCCCTGGCGGGTCTTGGTTATGAGGAACCGACGCCTATTCAACGCGAGGCCATTCCCCCCATGATCAACGGCAAAGACCTTTTAGGTCAAGCCGCAACCGGTACCGGCAAGACGGCAGCATTTGCTCTACCCATTCTGCAGTTACTTGATATGAGCAACGATCGACCATCGCCAGTGGCTTTGGTTCTCGTGCCAACCCGTGAACTTGCGATGCAGGTATCAGAAGCTATTTACAAATATGGTCATGACCTACGTGCCCGTTGCGTTCCGATCTACGGCGGTCAGCCGATCGGTCGTCAAATTGACGCGTTGAGTCGTGGCACACATGTCGTGGTGGCAACACCTGGACGCGCCCTCGACCATATTCGCAAGAAGACGCTCAAGCTTGACAACATCAAGATGGTTGTCCTCGACGAGGCCGATGAAATGCTTGACATGGGCTTTGCTGAAGACCTCGAAGCCATTCTCGAGTCAACGCCAAAAGAACGCCAAACCGTTTTGTTCTCGGCGACTATGCCACCACGAATTGACTCAATCGCCCGCCGTCACCAACGTGAACCGATTCGAATCACCATCCAACGTTCATCAACTGAGGCTGGAACATTGCCCTTGGTGAAGCAGTCGGCATACATGATCCCACGGCACCATAAGGCAGCGGCTTTGGGTCGTATTTTGGATATTGAAGCACCAGAGGCGGCGATTGTTTTTTGTCGTACCCGCGGTGAAGTTGACCAACTCACAGAGACACTGAATGGGCGCGGTTATCGTGCCGAAGCGTTGCACGGAGGAATGGATCAAGAACAGCGTGACCGGGTGATGGGTCGAGTTCGTTCGGGTGTCGCCGAGTTGCTGATCGCTACCGATGTGGCAGCGCGCGGATTAGATATTGAACATCTCACTCACGTTGTGAACTACGATGTTCCTTCTGCCCCAGAGTCATACGTGCACCGCATCGGTCGCGTGGGACGCGCAGGACGCGAAGGTGTCGCTATTACTTTGGCTGAACCCCGTGAACAGCGACAACTACAAAACATTGAGCGCTTGACGAAGCAAAAGATTCCTTTTGAAAAAGTGCCTTCTGTCGAAGCGTTGCGCGCTCGCCAAATGGAACTCACCACTGAGACATTGCGCGAAGCCTTAGCCTCTGCTCCGCAAGAACGATTCGAATCAGTGCTCACCGAACTATTGCAAGAGTTCAACATTGAACAGATCGCTCTTGCTGCGATCAAACTCACGCATGATGCTGATCAATCATCACTTGATGAAGTTCATATTCCAGACTTGTCACAGGGTGATACCCGCGATCGTCGCGATCGTGGAGACAGCCGCGAACGCGGAAATCGTGGTGATAGTCGCGGTGACAGTCGCGGTGACAGTCGCGAACGATTTGACCGCAGTGGCAGTCGTGAACGCGGAAATCGTGGCGATAGTCGCGGTGACAGTCGCGAACGATTTGACCGCAGTGGCAGTAACGATCGCAGTAGCCGATTCGGACGCGATGAGCGTCCCGATCGCGGCGGTCGTTTTGAGCGCGGATCTCAACGTGGCGGTTCTGGATCGACGGCTAAGTTGTACGTCGGACTTGGTCGCAAGGCAGGCATCCGCCCACAAGATCTCGTTGGTGCTATTGCCAATGAAAGCGGCATCTCTGGACGCGACATCGGTGACATCAAAGTCTCCGATCAATTCTCCATCGTTGAAGTTCCCAGCGGCGAGATGGACAACATTTTGAAGAGCATGAGCAATGTCAGTATTCGTGGCAAGAAGGCGAACATTCGTCTCTACCGTGACGAGCGCTGATCAGGTATTGTTCACCACGATGAGTACTAACGCTGACGTCGCCAACAATCGCTACGCTTTATTTACAACATTTCGCAAAGACGGTCGGGGGGTCGGCACTGCCGTGTGGATTGCTCCTTTCGGTGACGGCGAAGCCTGTTTCACGACTGGTGGCGTTTCTGGCAAGGTCAAGCGCCTGGCTCATACCTCGCGGGTCACTCTGCAGGCCTGTGATGTCCGCGGTCGACTCACTCCTGGCTCGCAAGTTGTCGAAGCGACCGCACGGGTCGTCACTGGGGCGGATTGCGAACTCGTCAATGTGGCTATGAGCAAGAAATACAGCATCCAATTTCGGATGCTGGCGGCTTCAAACAAAATCACATCAATTTTTCGCAAGTCCACCGTGGCTGATACTGGAATCATCATCTCGTTCCACTAGTTGTGGTGCTGAGTCAATAAGAAACATCCCCTGTAGGGATTTTGCTCTAGAATCATGACGTGAATGGACCAAAGGTACGTCTTGTAGTCATCGGCTTGGGTTACGTCGGCCTTCCGGTGGTTCTAGAAGCGGTTCACGCTGGATTAAGTTGTTCTGGACTTGATAACAGTTCCAGAATTGTGACTGGTCTGAACTCTGGGGTGTCTCACGTAGACGACATTTCTGACGATCAGGTTAGAGAACTTCTTCACATGGGTTTTCAAGCATTCTCTGATCCGAAAGTTCTTCAAAGTGCTGATGTCGCTGTTATCTGCGTGCCGACACCCCTGAACGAAGATCAAAGCCCCAACCTTGACGCAGTCATCAGTGCTTCGCGGACTATTCGCGACTTCCTGCACCCTGGAATGCTTGTCGTGCTTGAGTCCACGACGTATCCAGGCACAACTGACGGACTCGTGCGCGGAATTCTTGAGGAGTCCGGCCTGATAGCAGGGCGTGATTTCAATCTTGCTTTTTCTCCTGAAAGAATTGATCCGGGCAACCCACAATATGGATTGAAAAATACACCTAAGGTCGTTGGTGGCTATACGCCGGTCTGCACCGAGCGAGCGGCTAACTTTTATTCGTTATTTGTTGACACTGTGGTACGCACTCGCGGAACCCGCGAGGCCGAACTAGCCAAACTTCTCGAGAATACATATCGCCATGTGAACATCGCTTTAGTCAACGAGATGTCTATCTTTTGCCATGAGCTGGGTATCGATCTTTGGGATTCCATTGACGCAGCAGCAACGAAACCATTTGGATTCACTGCGTTCTATCCGGGTCCAGGTGTTGGTGGACATTGCATACCTATTGACCCAAATTATCTTTCCTACCAAGTTCGAAGTCTCGGTTACCAGTTCCGATTTGTTGAACTTGCCGAGGAAATTAGCAATCGAATGCCCGGCTATGTAGTGCGCAGGATCCAAGACCTACTCAATGAACACTCACAATCACTCAAGGGCGCAAAAGTTCTACTACTTGGTCTGACCTATAAGCCAAACATCAGCGATCAGCGCGAGACGCCATCTCGAGACGTTGCAAATTTATTGATTGGAAAAGGCGCACTCGTCACAGGTTTTGACCCTCATGTTTCTCATTTTGATGTTGACACTGGAGATTTGCCTCTGGCCACAGACCTAAAGGTGGCACTTGGAGATTGTGATGTAGCCGTTTTGCTGCAAACGCACTCAGTTTTTGATCTGGACGAAATCGCCCGCCTAGCACCAAGAGTTTTTGATACACGCGGACGTATGCGACACGACAATGTCGAACGACTCTAATTGAATCAATGAATCCATTGAGAGTGCTCGTTGTAACCTGCGCCCATCGCGGTGATGATGCCAGAATCGTTCAGCGCCAGATATCTGCAATGCTTGATGCTGGATTCGAAGTCACTCTCATTGCCCCAGAGCCGCTGCAAACCCAAGTTCAGCAACATGTGATCATCCGCCGCGCGATTGGTCGCCGACGTGTCTCATCGTGGTTTGATGTTCTTCGCAATGTCGCGAAATACCGCAAGAACGTAGATTTGGTATTGGTCCACGACTTGGAGATTGCAGGCTTACTTTCATTTACGCCAGGTTTACCACCGCGCATTTTCGACGTCCACGAAGATCTTGCACAAAGTGTCTCGGATCGCTCGTGGATCCCCGTTGGATTCAACTCAATAGTACAAAAATTGGTTCTTTTATTTGAAAGAGTCATCGCTCTTCGATTCAGATTTATCTTGGCAGAAGACTCATATCAAGATGAGCGAAAGAGCAACCTGGTCATACCCAACTCAACAGATATACCAAAGGACTGCCCGCCTTTTAAAGGCAGCGATCGCCGCGTCGTGTATGTTGGACGAATTTCAATCGGGCGAGGCTGGAACGAGATTTTACAGATTGCAGAGCAATTACAAGGTCTAGCTGAAGTCCATCTGATTGGTGAGGCCGACAACGATATTCGAACCGCAGTGCAAGAATCTCACGACAGCGGCTTATTGATATGGCACGGTTATCTCGCCAACTCACAGGCCTTGCTGATGATCGAAGGCGCCCTAGTAGGACTCTCCCTCCTTGATGATTTGCCCAATTACCGGCACTCCTTACCCACCAAAATTGGCGAATACTTTGCGCGGGGTATTCCTGCAATCGGTAGTGCTCTACCGCGAACTAAAGAACTCATTGAAGACGCTGAAGTTGGTTGGGCTTTGAAACCTCCATTCGTTCCACAAGTTGTCGCAATAGTTCAGACTCTAGTGAACGACCCAAAGCTTCGAGTTGAACTTGGGGAGCGATGTCATGCATATGCCCAGAAATATTTGAACTGGAAGATTGATTCACAAGAATTTCTCTCTTATTTAAGAGAAGTGGCGAATGAGGGCCTTCAGAAAACCTGACGACGTGATGTCAATCTTCTAAAGTTATGTACCACACGCCAAATGAATCAGCTATCGGAAGACCATCGTGTAATTCCCGTCGCATTGCTCGCGTCATTGTTGCCGTGACCAACACCTCTCCTGCCTCACTGATTCCGCGCACTTCTCCGACACTGCGCTTTTCAATGAGATCCAGCATTTTTTCGATGATCGTTGCAGAGACTTGCGTTCCCTCGGCGATTCGAACAGTAGCTAGGCACGGCACAAAACTACAAATGGGATCTACATGTGTTTCATCTTCACAAAGAACCACATAATCGTTCGGTAAGCCGTTGCGCAAAGTGTGTATCTCCGGCGACACTGCGTCTGAGGTTGAAACATCCGCAAGATAAACAAGAGCTCTAGGAACGGTGTGAATCGGACCAGAAAACTGGTCTGGCGGCTCGCCACGATACCTTGAGTGCGGAATGAGTCGACAGATAAATGGCTCTCGGGCGTGCATAATGGCATCTCGTTGCTTGCCACTGATATTGCGTGTGCCTCGATGCCAATGACGAGCTAACCGATCAATGATAAGTATGGCACCGTTTAAATGAAGCCGAAATCCGATTTCTGTGTCTTCAATTCCGCGCAAACCTAATTCCCTAAAACCACCAACTTCATCAAATTGTCGACGCGAGATTGCCAGTGTGGCACCTACGACAATTCGAAATGCGCCTGAGTCCTCAATGGTTAGCTCATCGGTACGCTCAAAAACATATTCACGCCAAGTTTGTTCGTCAATCTCTTGACCAGAAAAATAACTGCTTGGACTGCCACACTTAAAAACATCTTCAAAGATGGTGTCGCTGAAATTGTCTGCCGCTACAAAATTAATCAGTCCCATCGGAACAACATCATCACGCAACTCAAACCAACGGGCGTAGGCCTCAATGACTTGCCTCTCTGGGATGACATCAGAATCCAGAAAAATAAGTATTTCCCCATGTGAAAATCGAGCAGCCGCATTTCTTGCTCGTCCTGCACCAAAATCCAAAGTTCGCTCTAGACGGAGAACTTTGACTGGGAACGGGTACTTCTCAGTGATGCGCACTGGATCTGCTGATCCATCATCAGCGATAATCACCTCTATCAACTCTTGAGGATACGACTGAAACGATATTCCCCGAAGAATGTGCGAAAGATTGTCAGAGGGATTGCGACAAGGAATACAAATTGAGACCAGTTTTGAAGGATTCCATTGAGCATCGTCCTCGGGTAACAGTGATCGCCAATTATTACCCTTCATGACCCGCCACATCCCTAAAGCCAGCAAATTCAAGATCCAGACCAGATCTTTGTGCTACAGATGCTTTCAAAAAATATCCGATTCCCTGATCCCAAGTATGCGCCATAGGATCAATCCCCCGTCGCAGGACGTAGCCGAATCCATGTGTTCGATAACAAAGTCCTCCCGCTTTAAGAACTTCATCAATGAGCAGTCTGTCGACGCGTCGAGGAGCCGATGGCCATCCACCTAGAACATCGGTGATCACCTCTTTTGAAGTCAAAATAGTTCCACCAGCGATTGTCGTGGAGAAGTTTTCAGCTCCTGTTGAAAAACGCCTCATCGTCAAATCTAGTAATTCGGAATAAATAAATTCAGCAGCTTTACCCACTATTTCAGCATCTGAGTAACGCATTGCCAGAACTAAGTCAAGAATATGATCAACGTCATACCAATCATCGTCATCCCATTTCGCAATAAGGTGGCCATCGCAATATCCAACTAATTCGTTCAATACTTCGCCGAGGTTTTTCTCCCTACCACAATTGAAGAATTTTACATTTCCCATTGCACCTAAATTGCGAGTTTCAATATCTTTGTCAAGGACAAAACCGTGACAACCTACAACAACCTCTAATGACGGATACGACTGTGCGGCGATTTGCGCCAAGGCGAATTCCACCAACTGCGGACGTTGTGTCGCAAGCACAATCGAAACTGTGGGCGTGATGACTGACGAATTTCCTGTCATACCAACTAGGTCCGTCAGATTTGCTTGAATTGAATGGTCTCGATGGGCATAACGTCTTAGTTGAGATGAATAGATTTCCCGATTCAGCGGGTCAACTAATTTTCCAACTCTTGAAGGAATTAATTCTGACAAGTCTTTGCCAATTCTCTCGACCACTCCAGGGTTCAGTTCAGCACAGACAATCGGTGCTCCAACAGCGGATAAATCAACGATGAGCCGAGCGGTATCCTCGCTTGAAGCCTGAAAATTGGATATGTCAACGGCTATTCGGTTCCGCGCCTTAGCAAGGAAGCGGTTGTATCGAGACTTTTTATGCCAACCTGAATCAAGTCGAGATAATCGAAGAACTCCGTTGGACCCCACTCTTAGCCATCCGCCCGGATTCATCCTGTGGGGGTTAATAGCAGCGGACCAAAGAACTTGAGTGCCGTTGTTGAAAACATATGAGGGCAAAATTGTGCCCACCTTCTCCATCACCAAATTGTCATTCCGCGAGGCACAGGCAACAACTTCCAATGGGCGCAAATTTTGACTAGACCATGGGCCACATAGGTTTTTCTGGTCCTGTTTGTCTATTGAACCTACCAAAACTGGCAACTGATCGAGTGACCTCAAATTCTTGCACCGTGAACGCCTGAAAAATCTTCGCATCTCTCGAGGCAGAAAAAGCGATGAGAGGCCAAATGCCCGCCTCGCACCCAAAAGCGTCGCCAGTAGGGAATAGAGTTTAGGCAAAAGATTTTTCCAATTTCGTAGGCGGCGCCGCACACCAGGGCGCCACAACCGACGCACACGCCAACGCACAGCACGCCACAACCGACGCACAATGTTCGAGTTACTAGAAATCTTGTCTATCAGTAGTGTCGATTCTTCCATGGCGGGTTCGTCGCCGGCACAAACGTCAGTCAGCAATCTGGCCACTTCAAGAGGGACATCAGTCGCAGGATTCTCACCCCGCGCCTCATCACTTATGTGCCATTTCATCGGTGAACTTTAGCATTTCCTCGCCAGAGCATGTGCGTATCAGGGCCCCTTGCGGCAACGGCAAGGACCACACGGGCTATGCTCGCGACTAGTGTTAAGCATGTAAACGACACAGATTTAATCCATCGGGGGCGACCGTGGCAATCGAACAGCACTCTGATATTGACCTCCTTTCTTTAATAGTGGTTCACTACAACATCCCAAGAGAATTTCCTAGAACTCTCTTCTCCTTATCTCCATCTTTCCAGAAAGGTATCTCTGCCAACGATTATGAAGTCATTGTCGTGGACAACGGCTCCAAAGAATTACCGGATATCAGTTCGTATAGAGAAAGCGGAATGAATATCCGCCTTCTTCAAGTTCCAAATCCGAATCAAAGTCCGGCGCGCGCAATAAATCTAGGATTAAACGCTTCGTTGGGGAAGAATATTGGAGTATTTATTGATGGTGCCCGCATGGCATCGCCCGGCCTCCTACAGAGCGCAAAACAAGCATTGAGATTTTCCGATCGTTCCATCGTTGCGACTAGGGGTCGCTACCTCGGTCCAACAGTGCAACGAACGAGCATGAATGAGGGATACACAAAAGATTTCGAGGATGCCATGCTTGGATCTCTTGATTGGAAAAATAATGGTTATCGGCTCTTCGAAAAATCAGTCTTTGATGAGTCATCTGGAGCACATTGGTTTGACCCAAGGATTTCTGAAAGTAACTCGCTATTTATGAGTCGAGCTTTGTGGAGTGAAATCAATGGCTTCTCAGAAGATTTTCAATCGCTTGGCGGAGGGTTCCTCAACCTAGACACCCTGACCCGAGCAACTTCGCTCGAGGAGACTCAGCCGATTTTGTTGATCGGTGAAGCAACATTCCATCAGTTGCACGGTGGAGTTGCTACCAACGTGCCCAAGGAGAATGTGTTTCCGATGAGAGCGGAATATGAAGCAAAACGGGGAACTCCATATGAACCTCCAGTCTTGAATTGGCTATTTTTTGGAAACTTCAAGTTCCGACCAGCACTGATTGAAATGGGCCTATCTCACACTGCTAAAGCGATTCTTATGGAAGACGCCAAGAATCGCAAGAAAGAATCTGCAAAAAATCCAGTGCCCGACGAATCCGCGGCATCTCAAACAGATCTCACGAAAATCTCCACCAGATCGGGCAAGAATCTAATTCCCAAGAAAAATCCCAGGCGTCTGAAAAGACGTCTTGCCAAAATTAAATTAGTGATGATAATCTGGAGGCGATTTACTGCCATTCGCCGTCGTGTAAGAAAACACAATGCGTAAACGACACAAGATCAATCTAATTGAAGTTCTGATTCATGTTGAACAACTCATGTTTCAGATAATTGATCTAGAAGACCAAATTAAACAGCGACAAAGTCGCATTGCACTCAAAGAGTTCAATCGCCAACTTAGCGAAAAAAGTCTAGTCATCAAAAAACTCCAAGATGAATTGCTCGCACTTCAAAACGTCAGTACTTCATCTGACACGAGTGAGATTGTTTCTTTGGATGATGCTTCTGAGATATCTCTGCATTCTGAATCTATGACTGGTTCATGGTTCAATGAGAAGAAAGTGACCGTCTATACGGTCCGACTTAATGGAATCCCACGACTCGAATCAATACCGAGTGAACTGGTGTCGAATTTCGTCTTCATTTGCTTTTCTGACTCTCCAGCAGAAATTCCGGTCGGATGGATATATAGACCAATCTCTTTTTGGGGGTCTTCAGATAACGCCACGGTTTCCTGGGCAAAGTCTCACCCAGACTTGCTTTTAAAGGATCACGAATTTTCACTATGGCTGGAACCAAATCAAGCAAGCAGACTCATGAAGAACCTGGGTCAATTTAAAATTCAAGAATTTGCCGATTCGTACTCCACTGCTACTTCTTCAGATATCGCCGATGTACCGAAACTCTTGTCTCAGATCTCAAATATTTCAGTCGAATTGGCCGATTCACTTAAATCAAGAAATGTTCTAGCATCCAATCTTTTGGACAGTCGACTCATTCTCCAAAGAGTTGACTCAATAATCGTCAAAAGATTAAATCGTTTGGCCTGGAAAATCCATTCGTCATCAGATTTGACTGATGACGAATGTTGGACTTTGAGTGCCCTGGCGATTGATGTGGACGTCCAAGGAATTAATGATACGGGTTTACAAAAAAAGAAGGTCCCAAATCATCCACCAGGAAGCAGATTTCTGAGTACTGGAAAATTTTTCCGTTCGCCACATCAGGTGAGCCTAAAACATCCCCATCTTGCGAGAAGTGTTCTTATTCCAGTCTTTAATTCCCCCGAAGATACGCGACGATGTTTGTCATCCGTGCTGTCCACGATGGCGCCCGATGATGAATTGATCATCGTTGATGATTCATCTGAAAACAAGACCAAGAAAATCTGTCAAGAGTTCAGCGCTGATAGTCGAGTGCGTCTTTTTCGCAATCAAAACAATCAGGGCTATAGCAAGTCCGCAAACTTCGCATTTTCGCTTGCTGCGCATAAGCACGTTGTCTTGCTGAACAGTGACACCATTGTGAGCGTTGGATGGCTGGATAAATTACAAAAGCATCTACAGAATGACCCGAATCTTGCGGCAGTTGGACCAGTTTCAAACAATGCTCAAGCTCAGTCAATTCCCCATCACATTTCTGGAGATGATCCAGAGGACGATCAAGTAACCAGTTTCGTCAAGCCACAACTTCTCAATGAATTTCTTCATATCTGGTCACAAGGAACAGAATTGCTGTGG
>CAMAYS010000020.1:0-23191 GCA_945862545.1 Bifidobacterium breve
GTTACAAGCAGAGTGGACTTGGACGTGAAGGTGGCACGTTCGGACTTGAAGAGTTCTGCGAAGTGAAAGCAATGCAACTCTGATTCACGGCAGACTTGGGATCTGATGGCCCCGACAACTGAAACTTCTCGATCACAACAGATCAGTCGGGTGCCGTATCTGCCTGGCCTTGACGGTCTGCGTGCTCTTGCCGTCATAGCGGTGATCATCTATCACGCCAATTCTGCCTGGCTGCCCGGCGGATTTCTTGGTGTTGAGGTCTTCTTTGTCATCAGTGGATATTTGATCACCCTGTTGCTCGTCGCTGAAGAAGAACGCACAGGGAGGGTGAGTTTGCGCGACTTCTGGTTGCGCCGGGCGCGCCGTTTGCTACCGGCATTATTCACAATGATGGTGCTGTTGATCATGTGGACATCGGTGCGCGAGCGCGATGCGCTTGGTTCATTGCGGGGCGATGTGATTGCAGGGACCTTATACGGTTCGAACTGGTTTCAGGTCTGGCAGGGTGCGGGCTACACGGCAGCTAATGATTTTGCTCCGTTGCGCCATTTGTGGTCACTTGGAGTTGAAGAGCAGTTTTACCTTGTGTGGCCTGTCGTCATGCTCATCATTTTGCGTCGTGGTCGCGATTCGTTACCCCGTGTGGCGACATGGTTCGTCGGCATAGCTTTCGTGATTGCTGGACTTGTCGCAATTCTGATGCCGAGTGGGCGCATTGGCGATAGTTGTGCGTCAACGCCAAGTGCTTTCTGGAATATTGGGGACCGCTGTCTGAGCAAGATCGACTTGCTCTACCTGTCAACACCGACGCGCGCCACGGGACTACTCCTCGGTGCAGCACTCGCCATCGTCTGGCGACCGTACGCATTGTTGCGCGGTCCAATGAAACGAAAAGGTAAATTGATGGACCCAATCGCTGTATTGGGCTTGATTTTATTGGCGTTTTTAGTCAGCAAGGTACACATCGTGCAGCTTGTGGGTGAAGATGGTTTACACGCTGACCCATGGTTGTTTCGCGGTGGCTTGTTGCTCACGGGTGTCGCTACGTTAATGATTATTGCCGCAGTTGCTCACCAGAAGGCGTTGGCTGGACGCATCTTGGGCAATGTGGTTTTGCGCGTGATCGGTGAACGTTCCTACGGTTTGTATCTTTATCATTGGCCGATTTTTCAGGGCATCAGACATGAAACCGGGATCGCCCTGAAACCTCATGAGTTTGTCGTTGGCATTTTGATCACGGTTCTTGTCGCTGAAGGCTCGTATCGCTTCATTGAGTTGCCAATACGTGAGAAGCGTTTGCGGGAATCTCTTCGTTCGTTGTTGCGCGGTGGTCCGCAGGCTATGCAAAGACGTAGTTCTTTCGCTGCCATCATGGCTTGCTCATTGCTCTTGCCTATCTTTGCCGTTGTCAGTCTGGCCACGGCTGATGAGAGACCCAATGAAGTGCAGGCTTCACTAGATGCTGGTGATGATGCGGTCACCGATGTTCTTGATGATCTGACTCCCGACATTTCGTTGAGCCCGAGTACTTCGCTTGCTGTGGAAGTGCCAGTTACTACGACATCTTTTGTGCCACCGCATTATCCGGTCTTCGCCTTGGGCGACTCGGTGATGAAAGGGGCAGCCCCTGCATTGGCTGAACTCGGCATCGTTGTCGACGCGGTTCAAGACCGTCAGGGAAAAATGGGTGCCGATATTTTCATCCAGTTGCAGGATCTGGGGGTGACGATGGATGCGGTGGTGATTCACCTCGGTACCAACGGTCCGATGAGCCAGAAAACTCTTGACTCAATGATGGACGCCGTTGCTGGTGTGCCGAGGGTTGTCATTCTGACGGGCAAGGCCAATCGCGGTTGGACGGAAAAAAATAATAAAAAAATTCGCGCTCTCCCATCGGCATATCCGAACGTCGTTGTCTTGGACTGGGAATTGATAGCGACCTTATGTGAGGGCAGATGCTTGACTGCCGATGGAATTCATCTCGATAGCGACGGCATGATGTACTACGCCGCAGAAATCTGGAAGGCCCTTGGGCGCGAAATCCTGTAAAATTAGGCACCTTTGACGCCCAATATTGCTCAGCGTTTTCAGGATGTGCTTCTCGGCGACCTACGATCTAGCCCATGACTTTGAAAACTCCCGTACGCGTTGCCGTGACCGGTGCTGCCGGCCAAATTGGTTACAGCCTTCTCTTTCGTATCGCCTCAGGAGCCATGCTCGGACCCGACACTCCAGTGATCCTGCAGTTGCTGGAAATCACGCCGGCTCTCAAGGCTCTTGAAGGCGTCAAAATGGAACTTGACGACTGTGCCTTCCCGTTATTGGCTGGTGTTGTCGGTACCGATGATGCCGATGTGGCCTTTGGAGACGCTGATGTAGCCCTTCTCGTGGGCGCTATGCCCCGCAAGGCTGGTATGGAACGGGCAGACCTTTTGAGCGCCAATGGAGGCATTTTTAAGCCCCAGGGCGAGGCACTGTCCCGAAGTGCCAAGCGCGACATCAAAATTCTTGTGGTCGGCAACCCCGCCAACACCAATGCTTTGATCGCTCAGCAGAATGCCAAGACTTTGGATGCCAGTCGCTTCACAGCGATGACCCGTTTGGACCACAATCGTGCGGTCAGTCAAATCGCTCAGAAACTTGCCCAGCCAGTCACGGCAGTCACGAAGATGACGATTTGGGGTAACCACTCCACGACTCAATATCCAGATTTGTTCCACTGTGAAGTAGGCGGCAAAAACGCTTATCAGGCTGTCAACGATCACGCTTGGGTGGATGGGACTTTCATTCCGTCTGTTGCCAAGCGCGGGGCGGCAATCATTGAAGCTCGTGGTGCATCATCAGCAGCTTCAGCAGCAAACGCAGCGATTGATCATGTACGCAGCTGGGCTCTTGGGACGGCTCCCGGCGATTGGGTGTCCATGGCGATACCGAGTGACGGCAGCTATGGCGTACCAGAAGGTTTGATTTCCAGTTTCCCGTGTGTCTGCAAAGACGGCGTGTACAGCATCGTGCAGGGACTTGATATTGACGCCTATAGCCGCGGAAAGATTGACGCTTCGACTGCAGAACTAGCCGAAGAGCGTGACGCCGTTCGCGACCTCGGCCTCATTGGTTGAATTGGTGGCGGGTTAACTGATCGCTACTTGGCAGGCAATGCGCATCATTTGATCAACGCCTTTTTTCAAATCCTCGTCGGAGATCCGCTCAACGTTGCCGGCATCGGGGTCAATCACATCGCTCACGGTCATCATTGCCAGTGCCTCCATTCCCTTCATAGTGGCCACGGTGTACATCATCGAGGCTTCCATTTCGACGCCCAAGTGTCCGAGACGGCGCCACAAGCCAAAGGTGTTCGGGTCGGGATCATAAAACAGTCCACTGGTCACAATCGGACCGACAAAGACGCGATCACTCACTGCGCGACTGAGTTGGGCTGCTACTTCCACTAAGGAAAATGTGGCTGTCGGAGCAAAGCCTTCCATCCCCGCATAGCGAATCGGCGTGCGATCATCGGCAGATGCGCTGACAGCAATAATCGTGTCGGCCATGCGCAAATGGGATTGCAGCCCGCCACAGGTGCCCACCCGGACAAGGCGCTTGGCCCCCAACATGGCGAGCTCTTCAAAGATGATTCCGGCACTTGGGGCTCCCATGCCAGTTGTTTGCACGCTGATCGGTTTTCCTTCAAAGGTGCCTGTAAAGCCCAACATTCCGCGTTCTTCATTAACCAAACGGGCGCCTGGATCAAAGAAATTTTCGGCGATGTACTGGGCTCGGCGAGGGTCGCCAGGGCACAAAACGGCTGGCGCGTAGTCACCTGGTTCGGCTCTTAAGTGAATGGGCATGTTTTCACAGTAGGCGCGCCAGTTACTCTCTCAGTGTGCTTGCTGAGCAAATGATCAATACCCATCTCTATAACTTGACCGACTTGGGCTTCATTGAGCATTGCGCACAACAGATGAGCAACGAAGGGGTATGTATTTTGCCCGAGTTTTTGAACTCACAAGCGGTTCAAGTTGTGCGGCATGAGGCAGACGAACTTGTTCCCATTGCATTTCGTTCTTCGTCGAATGCGACGCCATATCTCGGACCAGCGAACGAAGAATTTCCTGTCGGTCACCCGCGTCGCACTTTGACCCAGGGTTCTGTCGAAGTCATCGCCTATGACCAATTTCGCGCCAATGACTCGCTCCGTGCGTTGTACGAATGGGATCCACTACTGGAGTTCATCCGAGTTTGTTTAGGCCTCCAAAAGTTGTATCGCTATGGAGATCCATTAGGTGCACTGAACTTGGCGGTGATGCGCTCTGGTGATGCTTTGGGTTGGCATTTTGATATGGCTGATTTTGTTGTGTCGATTGCGATTCAGTCGTCGATCAAGGGCGGCGAGTTCGAAAACGCCAAGCAAATCAGGTCAAATGATGATGAGAACTACCCAGCGGTTCAACGCGTCTTGAATGATCAGTCACCAGATCTGGTGCGCACCGAACCAATGACGCCGGGAACTTTGATGTTATTTAATGGTCGCTGGAGCATGCACCGAGTGACAGCAATTGAAGGAGAACGAGCGCGCTATGTTGCTCTCTTGGCGTACGACACTAAGCCGAATACTGATTCTTCAGAGACCTTAAAAATGTCGCGCTACGGACGTTTACCGAGCACGATGAAGAGCGCGCACTAGGAGTTTGATGATGAAAAAAACTTTTCAAGTTGGTGAAGGATTTTCCGGCGAGGGAGTCAATGCCGCGCATATCAACACTGTGTTGGGTCATAAAAGTGGTCCCGCAGGAATTTCTTTTATAAATTCTTTAGCGTCACCAACGATTGGTCATATCCCTTTTTTGGTGGTGTGGAAACCCAATATGCCGGTCTCGCCGGCCACCTTGTTCGTCAACAAGTCAGCCATTGCGGGGGAGCGACATGGTGAATTGACATGGGGTGCGGCACAGGCCGGTGTGGCCCATGGAGTGACTGAATACAGTGCCGAAAGATTCAAAAAAATTGGCTCATCAGACGCATTTGTCCTGCTCACAGCGGTATGGGTGAATCCAGAGGCCGATGATGAGCAAGCTGTTTACGCCAATAATCGCAGTGCAACTTTGGCGGCTCTGCGCCAAGGAGCAGCCGTTTCTCAGGAGTCAAAAGCGCTTCTTGATTTTCGATCTGGCGGCTCTGCGGCCAATCCTTACTTCGGAGGCGACTGACGCGCGGACTGTTCATATTCTTGCGCGAGCCCCTCTCGCAGGACTTTCGCGATATTTCCCCTTGCATTGGGGGGTCGTTATCGGTCAGAATGACATGCATGTAGTTAGACGGGTGGCTTGGCCCTGCGAATTTCGCGGACAGATCCACCCTTGAGTGACCTGCGGGTCAGGATGGCAAGGCAGCCATATGAACGAACCAATGATCGATAACAACTGGCAAAATGACGCGAACTGTCTCGGCGTTGACCCCGACCTCTTTTTCCCTGAGCGTGGAGCATCGACTCGAGAAGCCAAGGAGGTTTGCAAGGGCTGTGTCGTGCGCATGGAATGTTTGGAATATGCCCTAGTGAATGGCGAAAAGTTCGGCATTTGGGGCGGTCTATCAGAACGTGAGCGTCGCCGTCTGCGTCGCCAACGTGCTCAGTCAAATCGCCGTATTGCCACCGCCTGATCTGGTTTTAGAAGTGGTAGCCGTGTGAGCGGCGATATTCGATTGTTGTCTCAACGCCGAGACCCAGTTCGTCCCAACGTTCGGAAGAAATTTTCTTCAGCGCGGCTTCGCTCAGTAAACCAACTAGTTCACAATGGTCAATATCAGCCTGCATAAATGGGACTAATTGGGCGATGCGGTCAAAAGCTATATCGGGTCCAATGCGGAGCGGATCAGTTAAATTCATACTGATTTGCCAATGATCGCCAACCTTAAGTGCGAGTGTACGAATACCATCTCCGCGTACTTGGCGCGCTAAAGCGTGAACTGCTTCGGCGCTTGTATCGCCACTCATCCACACGTTGTAGGCGACTAATAAGCCGCGTGCTCCAACGCACATCGCTCCCGCAGTTGAGTGTGTGTCGGGGCCACCGCGATCGGGCATCAACGACGACCACGCTTGGCGCCGAATGTCCGGCAATGACTTTTCAGTGCCGTATAAAAAACACGGTACGCCGAGGGTCGTCACAGCCCACTCCGCAAACTCATCTCTGGCCTGTGTGGCTTCGAACATCGTTGAACCAACAAGTGGAACAAAGGGCACAACATCAACGACGCCGAGTCGCGGGTGCACACCTTGATGGTTCTCAAGATGAAGCAGTTCAACTGCACATTGACTCAGCCTGCGCGGCGCAGAGATCCCGAGCAGAGTAAACACACTGCGGTTGTGGTCGCCATCGATGTGCACATCGAGAAGATCATCCCCACAAGCTTCTGCGAGAGTGCTCAATAGTCCTAGGTTGCGACCCTCGCTGATATTCACGACGCACTCAAGCACGTCAGTACTGTGGCACATCGGTTGCTCATTGTGCTGTTTGGTACGCCAGCGCTCACAAGGGGGGTAGCCGTGATGAGTGAAGGGTGCTACTCTCAAGTCATGATCGCAGCCCTTGGAACTCCCGAAATTGTTGGTATTTGCGTTGTTGTCGCCGTTCTTTTTGGCGGAGCAAAGATCCCGAAGTTTGCCCGAAGCCTTGGACAGGCCCAAAAAGAGTTCAAGAAGGGTCTTGAAGAGGGCACCAAAGAAGACGGTGCCTCCAAGTCTGAATGACTATTTGCTGGTCTAAGGAACGGCAACGAGTTTAAATCTTGGGCTTAGGCGGCGCGAACAGTGATTCGGCGTCTTTTGCTAATACGGCGGCGCTCACGCTCGCTGCACCCGCCCCACACCCCATGGTCGATGTGGTTTTCAAGTGCATATTCCAAGCATGGTGCCGTGACTGAACACGTGGCGCAGATTTTCCGGGCCCTGTCAACGCCGACCCCATCGCTGGGGAAAAACGTGTTAGGGGGGTAGGCGCGACATGCGCCATCGGCCATCCAAGAGGCAATTGAATCTTCATTCATGTTGTATTTCTCCTTGTGCGAAGGTGGTTTCCGCCCGCTTCGCCCTCTGAGAAGTTGATAACTCCCTAGCCACTATGAGACGTTCATAGTGAACCCGTTAGTTCCCAACCACGATCAGTTAAGCACGCAGATGGGCCCAGAACCAGTCAGGGCCGGTTCTCACCGGGCAATGTCGCCGATAGGGTTTGGCTGACCAGCACTTTCCTGAGAAAGATATTTTTTGGTTTTGCCGCCAAAGAAGACCTTTTGGGGCAAGTTTTGGTCTTTTACCAAGAAGGAGTTCGCCATGTCAGATGTCCAGACCTCACACGAACCGGCCCGTGCCCACGTTCGCATCGTGTTTCTCGGACCAGTGTCACCACACTGGGACATCGTGGGCGATTTTGGTGATCGAACCGTGATTGAGGAATTCCGTACACGAGCCTTGGCACGTTTAGTTCTATTGCCTTACACCGATCCCCAGTTCAAGCGCAACCGTGAGCGAATTGCGCGAGACGGAGAACGCGAAAATGTCACTGTCGAATGGGATCTTGGATTCGACGAGGATCTTTCCTGAACATCAGGTAAACAAGAGCGCACCGTGGGTGGTGTCACTATTGAATGGGATCCCAGTGGATCATCGTTTATTAAACCGAGAACTGAGTTGGCTTGATTTCAATGAGCGCGTCTTGCGCTTGGCCACCGAACCAGGGATCCCACTTCTTGAACGGCTGAAGTTCTGCGCCATCTTCTCGTCCAACTTGGATGAGTTCTTTCAGGTTCGTGTTGCCGCAATGAAAGATCAAGAAGCCGCCGGCATCACCTCACTGTTACCCGATGGCCTGACACCTGCGCAACAATTGGCACAGGTTCTTGAGCGGGTCCAAGAATTATGTCAACGGCAACAACGTTTGTTGTTTGACGTCCTACTTCCGCAACTGAAGCGTGAAGGTGTCGAGTTATGTGAATGGCACGAACTATCAGAATCCGAAGTCGCGTATCTTAAAGATTTTTATGATCATCGGATATTTCCGATCCTCACGCCTCTAGCCGTTGATCCTGCGCACCCGTTTCCTTACGTGTCAAATCTCGCTTTCAGTGTGGCGACAATTGTTCGCGATCCTGCGACCCTTGAACAGCGTTTCGCCAGAGTCAAAGTTCCTACTCTTTTTCCGCGGCTTCTAGCACTACCTGGTGGGAGCAGATTCATTCCAGTTGAGTCAGTCATCATTGAGTTTTTGGCAACTCTTTTCCCTGGTATGGAAATAGACGAGGCGACGATTTTTCGCGTCACACGTAATGCCGACTTGGCTCTTGAGGATGAAGACGCCGAGGATTTGTTGCAAGCTGTTGAGGTCGAGTTACGTAAGCGTCGATACGGACGTGCTGTCCGTCTTGAGATTGACCACCAAGCATCAACCAAGATGCGCGAGTTGTTGATCGCTGAGCATGATCTAAGTGAAAAAGATGTCGTTGCGGTTGATGGTCTAGTCGATCCCGCCTGTCTCTGGCAGATGCATGCCGTTGATCGCAGTGATCTCAAGGATGATCAATGGCAGCCCGTGACTGCCGGTCGATTAGCAGCAGCTGCAGAATCTGGGCGCTCAATTTTTGCAGTTGTACGAGAGCGTGCGTTACTGCTCCATCATCCGTATGAAAGCTTCGCCAGTTCTGTTGAAGAGTTTGTCGCACAAGCTGCTGTCGACCCGCGCGTGCAAAGTATCAAGATGACCTTGTACCGCACCAGCGGGGATAGTCCCATCGCTCAGCATCTTATTTTGGCTGCGGAACGCGGAGTGCAAGTGGCGGTATTGGTGGAACTCAAGGCTCGCTTTGATGAGGCCACCAATGTGACTTGGGCGAAGGCCCTAGAGCGCGCTGGCGTCCATGTGGTTTACGGTTTGGTGGGCCTGAAAACACATGCCAAATGTGTTTTGGTGGTGCGCGAAGACAATGACGGATTACGCCGTTATGCGCACCTTGGCACAGGCAACTACAACTCGCGTACAGCACGGACATATGAAGATCTTGGTTACATCACGTGTGAACCTGATATCACCGCTGATGCCGCTCAGTTGTTTAATCACCTCACGGGATATAGCCGTGAGGTGAAATACAGCCGCCTCATTGTTGCTCCGGAGCAATTGCGTTCACGGTTAATCGAGTTGATCCGCAACGAAGGAGAAATGGGTGAACGAGGTCATGTCACGATCAAGGTGAATTCACTGGCCGATACCGAAATGGTTCATGAGTTGTACGCCGCGAGTCAAAAAGGTGTCAAGGTCAATTTGATTATCAGGGGCCTATGTTGTTTGCGCGCTGGGGTCCTTGGTCTGAGTGAGAACATCAGGGTGCGCTCGGTTTTGGGTCGCTACCTCGAGCATTCGCGAGTTTTTCGATTTGCCAACGGACAAGGGGAAAACCAACCCTTGCACCTCATCGGTTCGGCAGATTTGATGGGCAGAAATCTTGATAAGCGCGTTGAAGTACTGACTCCACTGTCACACCCGAAACACCAAGAGTGGTTGGATAAAACATTGAACACCTTGTTGGCTGATGATGTACCTGCATTTGAACTCATGCCAGATGATTCATGGATGCGAGTCGGCCCTGCCCTGTTTGAACCGCATTCCCAGCGACTTTTGTATGAATGGGCGGCACATCGGCAAACTCGGCGCAATTCTCGCGATTAGGCCGCACCCAACATGTTGCTAGTAGTTAACCTTGTGTTCATCTGAACATAAGGTGAACGAAAGGTGACCTTCTTAGTGTTTCCTGCGCAGGTTCAAGAAGACTTGCCTTTAACTCAAGGAGAAACTTAGATGAAGTTTAAGAATTGGGCCCTTATGGCCACTTGTGCAATTGCACTTCCCCTTGCCGCTTGTGGCGGTAGTGATAGTGCCTCAACCCCCGACACAACTGGTTCATCGTTAAACACTGATGGTGGAAGTGTGTTTGTGACTGGCTCTTCGACCGTTGAGCCGATCTCCATCAAAGTCGGCGAACTTGCCGGAACCGACGACGGTGGCAATATCAAGGTCACTGTTGAAGGTCCAGGAACCGGTGACGGTTTCAAGAAGTTCTGTGCGGGTGACGGAGATATAACTGGTGCATCCCGCCCGATCAAAGAAGAAGAAGCGGTTCAGTGCGCCGATGCCGGAATTGAGTATGTGGAACTGGCAGTTGCCATCGACGGTCTGACCGTGGCTACCAGCGTCAACAACACGGCCATTGAATGTCTTGATAAGGCCGCCCTATACGCCTTGATCGGACCTGAATCTGAAGGTTTCTCAAGTTGGGCCGATGCCAATACCCTCGCCGGTGAACTGGGATCCGCGTTTACCTTGCCAGATGCTCCGTTGAGCATCTTCGGGCCTGGAGAAGAGAGCGGAACCTACGACTCGTTCGTGGAATTCGCCTTTAAGTCCATAGCCGGTGATCGAGGCACTGAAGTCATCGCCCGCGCTGACTACACCGCCAGCCCAAATGACAATGTCATCGTTGATGGCATTGAAAGTGCCGACACTTCACTCGGATGGGTGGGCTACGCCTATTACAGAGCCGAAACCGAGCGGATGAAGGCCATTGCGATCGCCAATGATGAAGGTGTTTGCGTGGCTCCGACGGATGAGACAATTGCCGACGGTTCGTATTCCTTCTCACGCACGCTGTATGTCTATGTCAATAAGGCCAAGGCTGTAGAAAATCCAGCCATCGGAACCTACGTGGACCTATATCTGTCGGCTGCTGGTGTTGAGCAGGTTGTCGCTGCTGGATATGTTCAGCTCGAGGCTGCCGAGCAACAGTCATCGGTTGATGCCTGGACTGCGCGAGGCTGAGAGTTGTGAATGGGTTGCTGGCTGTCGCGGATCTCTCAGGAGATCCGCGACGCCGCGCTCATGACCGCAGAATGCAGCGGCTCTTAGGAAGTTCGGCATTCATTACCATCATCATTAGTGCGTTGATTTTATTTGTTCTGGCTCGCGGAAGTATCGACTTTCTCAAGTCGATTGGTTGGGATCTCGGTGTTTTACGAGATTCAAGTAAGGCTCCAGGTTGGTTCCCCCGACGCGAGCGGTTTGACCTGATCACAATTGTGATGGGCAGTGTGTTGATGGGCTCGATTGCGATGTTGGTCGCCGTGCCCCTCGGTTTAGGTACCGCGGTCTATCTCAGCGAATTCGCTCCCACGCGAGTACGCAAAATTCTCAAGCCGATCGTCGAAGTTTTGGCCGGTATCCCTTCGGTGATTGTTGGATACTTTGCGCTCAAATTTATTGCTCCGAATATTGTTGATCCAATATTTTCTCCAGACCAGTCTCGCAATATGGTGGTCGCTGGCTTAGCCATCGGTGTTTTAGTGATTCCCATCATGGCCTCCATCAGTGAGGACGCGTTACGGGCCGTTCCCTCCTCATTGCGCGAGGCAAGTTATGGCATCGGCGCTCGGAAAAGCACCACCACGATTCGGATCGTTCTGCCAGCAGCGGTTTCTGGCATTGTTGCGGCATTCATCATCGCTACATCGCGCGCTATCGGTGAGACGATGGTTGCCGCTATGGCCGGAGGCCGAGATGGCTCAGGTCCGAGAGTTCTTGATCCTTTAGAGCCAGGACTCACAATGACCGCAGCCATGACTAATGCTGCGGGTGGCACCGATCAAGTCAATTCCGGTGCTCCATTTCAAGTTTTGTTCTTTGTCGGCCTCTTACTGTTCATGATGACTATGGGGCTCAATGTCATTGGTGATCGCTTCGTTCAACGTGTTCGGCAGCAGTACTAGGACATCATGCCCATCGTCACAGATTCCCAACGCTCTGCCACGAGGACGCAGGTACGCCAAGCGATCACTCAACAAAAACGTCATCTCCCTTCAATTGCCTTAAGCGTCACCTTGCTGATTGCGGTGACTTTTACGCTGCTCACACTTTTTTCTCTGCTGGCACGAATCGTCACTCAAGCGATCCCTGCATTCAGCGAAAGAGGGGCTTCTTTCTTGAGTGGCACCATTGGCTCAGAGCCCGACAAAGTTGGAATTTGGCCTGGTTTGTTTGGCTCATTTGCTATTGGGGTTGGTGTCCTTTTAATCGCCGTTCCGCTCGGTATTGGTGCAGCGATTTATCTTGAAGAGTACGCCGAACAAAATCGCCTGAATCGATTCGTTGTGGTGAATATTCGCAACCTCGCAGGAGTTCCAGCGGTGATTTATGGGGTTCTCGGGTTGATTATTTTTGTGGGTTGGCTCAAGCCTGTCACCAACGGCGGCACCGTTGTCGCTGCTGCTTTAACTTTGGCGATTTTGGTTTTACCTGTGGTGATCATCACCAGCATGGAAGCCATTCGAGCAGTGCCTATGGGATTGCGTGATGCTGGTTACGGGGTCGGTGCCTCACGCTGGGAAGTCACGCGGGATCATGTAGTGCCGTATGCAATGCCTGGAATCCTTACCGGCACCGTCTTGGCGTTGGCACGTGCTTTAGGTGAAGCTGCACCCTTGATCATGATTGGGGCGATTACTGGCCTACTGCCGGAGACATCTCTCTCAGGAAAATTCACGGCAATTCCGATGTTGATTTACAGTTGGTCCGGTCGACCCGATTCAAGTGAGGGAAATATCGGTTGGTCCAATGCCGCGGCTGGCGCAGGGCTAGTTCTCTTGGCACTCGTTTTGGTGTTTAACATCATCGGAATTTTTTTACGAAACCATTTTGAAGCAAAGCGAGTAGGTACCTGATGAGTAATTCCGACAGTCCGTACGAATCTGGTGCGCTTGGAGTCGGTGCAGACTTACCAACGTCACTTGCCGAAGAGCAGCAGACAAAAAGTGATTCCATGGATCTGCCTATTTTTGCTGTGCGCGATCTGAGCGTTAAATATGGCGAATTCCGTGCGGTTCGCGATGTCACACTTGATATTAGCGAGCATGAAATTACCGCCTTCATTGGTCCATCTGGTTGCGGCAAGACCACTGTTCTGCGTTGCCTGAACCGCATGAATGACTTTATTGATTCCGCAAAAGTAGAGGGTCGCATTGACTATCACGGCGTTGATCTGTATCACGAGGACGTGAATCCGAATGAGGTTCGGCGTCGTATCGGTATGGTATTTCAAAAGCCGAATCCATTTCCGAAAAGCATCTTTGACAATGTGGCCTACGGCCCTCGTTTGACGGGTGGCATGTCCAAGGCAGATCTCAATGACCTCGTCGAAAAGTCGCTTCGACGTGCGGCACTGTGGGATGAGGTCAAAGATCGACTCAAGGCATCAGCTCTTGGATTGTCGGGAGGTCAACAGCAACGTTTGTGCATTGCTCGTTGTATCGCTGTTGAACCAGATGTGATCTTGATGGATGAACCATGTTCGGCCCTTGACCCAATTGCCACTGCTCGGATTGAAGATTTAATGCAGGAGATCAAGAAGGATTACACGATCATTATCGTGACTCACAACATGCAACAAGCCGCTCGGGTGAGTGACCGGACTGCTTTCTTCACGACTGAGATGAACACGGAGAGCGATCGACGTACTGGCGTACTTGTTGAATACGACACCACTAACAAAATGTTCTCGGTACCCTCTGATGAGCGGACAGAGGCTTACGTTACTGGACGCTTCGGCTGAAGAAGGATTTGAGATGACAGAAGCACGTAAAACATTCCACAAAGAATTAGAAGATATTCGTCAAGAGCTGGTTCGTATTTCGGCTGGCGTTGTTGAAAGCATCCCGAAGTGCACGGCGATTTTGCTTGAGCAGGACCTCGCCGGTGCTGAGGAAATGATTATGGCTGATGATGAAGTCGATATGCGAACAATTGATTTAGAAGAACGCTGTATCCAGATTCTTGCCCTGCAGGCTCCCGTAGCGGGAGAATTGCGGCAGGTCATTTCAGCGTTGAAAATATGCGCAGAAATTGAGCGATCTGCTGATTTAACAGTGAATATCTGCAAGGCGGCACGTCGTATTCATGGGCATGAGTTTGATCCCAAGTTGCGGGGACTAGTTCTGAAAATGTCCGAGCAGGCGCGACACCTGTTTAGTGAGGCGACCAGCGCCTATCTGTCAATGGATGACGCGCGTGCAGCGGCCATTGATGACATGGACTCATTCTTGGATGATCTGCAACGACAATTTATTCAAGCGATTTTTGAGTCACATGCCGCTGGCAGGATCGATCTGCAAGTTGCCATCCAACTTGCTGTGGTGGCACGTTTTTATGAGCGCATTGGTGATCATGCCGTGAACATCGGTGAGAAAGTTCGTTTCCAAGTCACCGGATGGCTACCTGAACACTCCGGCGCGGCACGTCATCGAGAGAAAGTCGTTAATGATCCGACGCCCATTTGGGGACTACAAATTCCCCGCCAGGACACAACAACAGATGATTGAGTTTGTCCGTTGTTCACCTCCACTTCATGAGATAGCGACTTCTTGTTTAGACGTGTCGGATACTTTTTGTAACCGTAAGTTCATCCAAGAAAAGGTTCAATAACACATGAATCGCGTTGCTCACGAAGAGTTGTTAGAGATGCGAGCCGAACTTTTACGCATCACCGCAAGTGTGGTGGAGAGTATCCCCCGAGCTACCCAGATTTTACTTGAACAAGATTTGGAAGGTGCGGCTTATCAAATCTTGGGTGATGATGAGATTGACGCACGCACGATTGAACTAGAAGAGCGTTGTGTTCATCTGATGTCTCTTCATTCCCCTGTCGCCGGCGAACTTCGTCATGCCGTGGCGATTATGAAGATGTCCGCTGACATTGAACGTTCGGCGGATCTATTAGTCAATATCTGCAAGGTTGCGCGCCGGATTCACGGTTTCGAACTTGATCCCAAGTTGCGCGGACTGATCGGGCGGATGGGATCCCAAGCTCAAATCCTTTTTCGCCAGGCGATCGAGGCGTACGCCGATTTGGATTTACCCATGGCCAAAGCCGTGGATGACATGGATTTATTCTTGGATTACTTGCATAGGCAGTTCATTCAAGGAATATTTGAATCTCACACTGCAGGCAACATTGACTTGCCGATTGCCATACAAATGGCGATGACCGCGCGTTTTTACGAACGTATTGGCGATCACGCTGTGAACATGGCGCACTCAGTGCAGTATTTGATTACTGGTGTCATACCGGCTTCGGGAGATCATCGTCGTGCAGGCCGCATGCAAACCGACTTTGATACTCCGAGTGGAGTCTGAGGATGAGTTGGGTCCTTGTTTTCGCATTCGGCGTAGTTGCGGGTATTCTCTTCAACAAGTTTCACACGCGGTCAGAGAGCGTCGCCAAGGTCTTGTCCGTTTCTCAAGACGAGAGAGCAGCAGTTGAGTCAAATGATGCTGAAAAGGCATTTGCAGAGACATTGCGTGATGCGGTCAACTCATTGACGGTGGGAGTTGTCGTTGCAGGTGCCGATGGCACGGTGATTTTTCGCAATACTTTGGCACTTGGTTTGACTGGCGCTGTGCACTCGGATGTTCTTGTTGATGAAGCTGTCGAAGTTCATTTGTCTGGGGCCCTAGCCGGGCGTACAGGTCGCCAAATCATTGATCTCTTCGGTCCTCCTCGCAAAGTCGTGGCTGTCTTTTCTTCACATTTGGAAGGTGGCGGTGCGGTTGCAATGATTGAAGACATCACTGAACGGCACTTGGTAGATACGGTACGAACCGATTTCGTCGCCAACATCAGTCATGAGTTAAAGACGCCTGTCGGGGCGTTGGCTGTTTTGGCTGAGGCTCTGGCAGAGGAGGACGATCTGGATATCGTTCACCGATTGTCGGAAAAAATGGTGGATGAAGCCATCCGTGTCGGGCGCACAATCGATGACTTGCTCGAATTATCACGCATTGAGTTCGGCGGTGAAGCAGTTAAGGACCCTGTGTCTGTTGAATCAATTCTGCAGGAATCAATTGAACGTGGTCAGTCCTTGGCCACTGCTCATTCAATCAAAGTGGTGATGAACACGCCTGCTGCTGACATGCAAGCGATTGGTGATCGGCGTCAACTCGTATCGGCCGTCAGTAATTTGGTGGAGAATGCGGTGAAATATTCAGAACCTGATTCGTCCGTCGAGGTTTCTGCACTCGTCGATTCAGATTGGGTAGAGATGCGTGTACGCGATTTTGGTGTGGGTATTCCATTGCGTGATCTCGATCGGATTTTTGAGCGCTTTTATCGGGTTGATCGGGCCCGTTCGCGTGACACCGGTGGGACTGGGCTCGGACTCGCCATCGTGCGCCATGTGGCGAATAATCACGGTGGTGAGGTTTCGGTAACAAGCATCGAAGGAGAAGGTTCAACATTTGTGCTGAAGGTTCCAAGATTTAAAATAACAAAGGAGAATCCCTGATGGGAATGCAAACAATTTTATTGGTCGAAGACGAGGAGAGTTTCATTGACGCTCTCACTATCGGATTGAAAAAAGAAGGTTTTCGTGTTGAAGTAGCGCGAGACGGAATGGAAGCACTAGCCAAGTTTGACTCGGTGCGTCCGGACCTCGTTCTACTTGACGTGATGTTGCCGAAAATTTCGGGAATTGATGTCTGCCGCCAGTTGCGAAAAAAATCTCAAGTGCCGATCATCATGGTCACGGCCAAGGGTGCCGAAATTGATACTGTCGTCGGTCTTGAAGTTGGGGCTGATGACTACATCACCAAGCCATACCGAATGCGTGAATTAGTTGCACGGATGCGCGCTGTCTTACGTCGTTCCTCAGATGAGAGCAACAACATGGGCGATTTGGATGGCAACGCTATGGAAGTCGGAACGATTGCCCTGGATCCCGACCAGCATCGAGTTTTGGTACATGGTCAAGAGGTGACGATGCCGCTGAAGGAGTTCGAGCTGCTTCACATTTTGATGGCCAATGCCGGCCGAGTTCTTCCCCGTGAGACATTGATCGATCGGGTCTGGGGGACTGATTATGTCGGTGACACCAAGACCTTAGACGTGCACATTAAGCGTCTGCGGAGCAAGGTTGAAGACGACCCAGCAGTGCCGACTCGAATTGTGACGATACGTGGACTTGGTTACAAGTTTGAAAAGGTCCGAACATAGCCTTCACGGTTGACAGCCCTGGTGCTCACCTAAAGTGATGTCGTGACTGATTTACCCGAACATCAATTACCTGGTCGGGGTAGGGGCAAGAACTACATACCACCGCGTCATCAAGATCGGTTCACAGTCGCTCCCTTCACCAGGCTTGTGAGAGGCCATGCACTGATGGCCGCGGGTGAGGCGGCAATGGCTGTAGCGCTGGCGGATTCATTATTTTTGTCAATCACTCCCGGTGAGGCCCGAAGTCGAGTATTGCTTTTTCTTGGGGTGAGTTTCGCGCCATTCTTGGTCTTAGCAAAGTTCATTGGTCCTGTTATCGATCGCATGCCGGGCGGTCGGCGACTTTTGGTAGTGCTGATCGCTTTCTTACGAGCAGTGACGATGATTTTGATGATCTCACAACTGGACTCATTGTTTTTGTTTCCGTTGGCTTTTTTGTCCATGGTCCTCAATAAGACCTACGCAGTTTCCAAGTCTGCGCTTGTACCTTCGTTAGTGAAGTCAGGCAAAAACTTGGTGGAAGCAAATGCCAAGTTGGGGGTTGCTGCAGGAATCGTCGGCTTTGCGGCTGCTATTCCAGCGGGAATTTTAAGTCTCATTTCCCCTAAAGTCACTCTTGTTTTCGGTGCGTTTCTATTCACTCTTGCGGCACTCAATGCTTTTAAATTTCCTAAGCAGATTGTGGCGACCGAGAAGCCAGGCGACCTTGAAGTCAACGAATTACATCAGCCAGGCTTGATCATCGCCGTGACGGCTATGGGTTTGGTCCGAGCAAGTGTCGGTTTTGTTTTCTTTCATCTTGCTTTTTGGTTTGCTGATCCGCAACGCGCTATTCCCCTTGAAGAACTTGATTCCGGTTTGTGGACGCCTGTGCAGTATCACTTCGGTCCTCAATTTGGCACGATGTGGTTTGGTTTGGCGGTCAGTTCGGCGGCAATCGGGACTCTGCTCGCAAACCTCAGCGCTAAGCGCTTGAAGGCCCTCAAGAGAATTGAGTATTTACTGGTCGCATCGTTGCTGATCATTGGTGTTGCAGGATTATTTACTGCAATCACTAGAACGACTGTGACCGCGATTTTGTTAATGGCTCTTGTCAATTTTGCGGCCGCAATCGGCCATATGTCCTTTGAATCCATTGTCCAGCGAGATGCGCCAGATGCCAACCGCGGTCGGGCACTCGCCAACTATTACACGCGTTTCCAATTGATGTGGGTGGGCGCAGGCATCATTCCGGTCCTGCTTGAACTCCGCGGAGTGATCGGCTTTGGCATCGTTTCTGGAATCGGATTTTTGGGTTCTGCCGTGTATTGGTGGGGATTGCGACAACTCGCCATAGGTGGCATTGATGCCTCGATGGTGTCTCACTTACGCAAGCGATTTAGTCGCTCTCGCTGATTTCCAAACGTGCCAGCCACAGTCCCGGGGCATCAAGTTCGGCTGGTGTGGGCAGATTTTCTGCTGAGACATAGAGCGGTTGCAAGCCATCATTGCCGACACGTTCAATCACCCCTCGCACAAATGATTTACCGCGCTCAACTTGCTGGCGGTTGATGTGCAGACCGAGAAGTTTTTCCACAAAGACGGTTTCTTCGCCTGATTGCACACGTTGTCTGCGAGCGGCTTCGGCAATGCGCGCCGGATTACCGAGCACCTTGGAGCCAACGGCATCGGTCATATGATCCGACCAACCAATGATCAAACCCAAGAGAGCATCAATGCGTGGTTGTAAGTTGAGTTGTTCGTTTGAGCGCACGGCACCGAGTAGAAGTTCTGGGTCCCCAAGAATCTTTTGTAGCGAAGCCATCATGTCGCTGGGGTCGCTACTTTCGAGAGTCGCCAACTTGTCGGTGATTGCACTGGAGTCCGGGCGAAAGGCAGCAATATACGATTGCACCAAATCAGTCACTGCGGTTCGAATGTGCTCAAGTCCGTACAGTTGATGAATCACTAATTCGCGAATCAGGGTCCACATACGGACATCTTCAAGCGGCAGATTCCACTGCGATGCGAAGGTATCGACATTCGTGGAAATGATGGCGATTTCCTGACCGACTGGTCGCGGTAGAGGTAAGTCGTATTGACCGAGTGACTTCTTGGCAAGGTGACCAACCATTGAGCCCACAGTCATACCCATTGTCATCGGGGCGATCATGCCGGTGATACCAGCAAACATGGCAGCAAAAGGATCTTCTTGCTGATCAGAATCTTGCGTTTCTGCGTTGTTGCTACCAAGAGCCGTGGCGAGGTTGGTGAACAAGGGTCGGTAATCCTCAAGTGTTCGTTGAGTCCATGTCCCAGGAGTCATGATGATTGGGTTGACCATGGAGGCGTCAGAAATATCACCCAATCCCGTGATCAAAAAAACTTGCATGCCGGCAATGCGCGCCAAATTGGCATAATCAATGCGCACAAGGGGATCGACATTAGGTTCGGCCTCACCATTGGTGGCAGTCATCATCGCCACTTGCTGAGCGGTCTCCCATTGAATGGGTCCCTTGTGTGAGAACATTTTCATCATGTCCCCGAAAAGTGGCATACCTTCAAACATCTTCCCGAAAATGTTGGCTGGATTATTAGACGACGAGTTTTCATCATCATCTGGGAATCCGAAATCAAAAGGATCGGGTATGTCTCCGGGCACATGGTGAGCCTAGGTCTAAACCATGGGGTTCTGATAGCAGTATTGTTTGCTCTATGTCACGGAGCGACGCCCTCACTCCTATTTTGGACGAGATTGATGCACGTCCGGTACAGGTCACCAAAGTCGTTGTGACGGGGGCCTTGTGGCCACTCGGCCGACGAGTCGTGAAATTACTCAATGCAGACTCCGCCTTTGCAGTGACGCAGATCAGTCGCGGTGACGGTGTCATTGAAGACGTTGTAGATGTACTCGTTCATTTGGCCCCAGGGGATCACGATGCTCTCGCCGCAGGTGGACGCAGTGCCGTCGTCGGCACCCCAGAACTTCTCGAGGGGGCATCACGATTTGGGGCCACTCATATCGTGCTGTTGTCCTCGGCCATGGTCTACGGCGCATGGCCCAATAATCCGATTCCGCTCACCGAGGACACCGTTTTGCGTCCTGATTCTGGTTTTGCTTTTGCGCGTCAGTTAGCCACGGGTGAGCAATTGGTCGATGATTGGCGCGATGCTGTTGAAGGCCGTGAGGCATGTGTCTTGCGACCAGTGCCGGCCATGGCATCAGATGGATCATCAAGTTTGGTTCGCGCCTTGGCTGCGGGCATGGGCGGTCGGCTCGGTGAAGACGATGTGCCAGCACAGTTTTTGCATCTTGATGATCTAGCCGATGCAGTTGTCTTGGCGGTGAAGAAAAGGCTCAATGGTGTGTACAACGTTGCCCCCGATGGATTCGTCCCAAGTTCGCGAGTGCGTTCCTTGTGGGGTATGGCTCCGCGATTGCGCTTGCCTGATCGCCTGAGTGAATCCTTGAGTGATTGGCGTTGGCGATTTCAGCGCGGTCCGATTCCACCCGGTCTTCGTCCTTATGTTCGTTCAACATGGCTGGTGTCAAATGGACGTCTGCGTGCCGAGGGTTGGGCTCCAACGGTGACTAATGAACAAGCCTTCGTGGAGGGGACAAACGCCAAGTGGTGGACGATGTTGACACCAAAGCGCAAGCAGGAAATTTCGCTAGGCGTGATGTCGGTAGCCATCATCATGATTGTGGTGACGGCGTTGCGATCACTCAGTAAATATCAGCGCCAGCGTTCAGGCGTGAGTTGATTCTCACGGAGTAAGTGCAAGTAGCAGACTCACCACAATTATCGAACCTGCGAGACACGAAAAGACAACCAGTCCTCGCCCCCGCCGACCAATATCTATGGGTGCATGCGGGCGATCCGCTGTAGCCACAAAACCAAGTTCGGATGGGTGACGCCACTGGCGCTCATGGAGTGGCATCGGTGCCGGAGGGAAGTGCGCAACGGGATATTGGTCGTCAGGGTTATCCGACGGCGACCCGAAGTGATTTTTCATATCCACAAGAGAGGCAGGTTAGTCATGATTTGGCCATCACCGAGCGCGGTCAAGCACTCATGGCGGGCGCAACCGCTACGCTCAGGATGTGCTTGTTCACCAAAATGCCGATGAGTGGTTCGCAATTACTGCTGAGTCCTTATCCATTGGGGATGCCTACGAGTGGGCAGTGCGATCGGACTGTGGTGCCGTTGTGGTGTTCTCGGGCACTGTGAGAGATCACGCCGTGGAAGGAAATGACATTCGTACAGGCGTGCAGTTTCTTGATTATGAGGCCTACGAGGAAGAAGTGATTCCCCGATTCAAGGCAATCGCCATTGAGGCTCGACAACGCTGGTCTACTTTGGGTCGAGTTGCTCTGTTGCATCGCGTGGGACGCATTGAACTGAATGAGAGTTCTGTGGTCGCCGTTGTTTCGGCACCTCATCGTCCAGAAGCCTTTGCCGCAGCTCGGTTTATGATTGATGCTCTTAAATCAACTGCTCCGATTTGGAAGCATGAAACATGGGATGGCGGAAGCGACTGGGGTACTCGTGCCTCATCTTTGACTGACGTATCTGTGGTTCCCACTGTTGAAGGGTCAGGCATCTGATGCGCGTTGTCCTGATCATTGTGATCTTGATTTGTCTTGTGATCTTTGGATTTTTGGCAACAAGTCGTCGTACCCCAATAAGTGATGACAGCGTCGATGATTTCAATAAACATCTTGACGCCTTATCGCCCGAGACACGAAAATTTAAAACGGAACCAACGAAAAAAATAGAACTTGAGGATTCATCCGATGGCACGTGACTTAGCGATCGATCTCGGCACCGCCAATACCTTGGTCTATATGAAAGGCAAAGGCATCGTTCTTAACGAACCTTCTGTGATCGCCATGAATCGCCAAACTGGTGAGGTTTTAGCTACGGGTCATGAAGCGTGGCAAATGATTGGCCGAACTCCTGGCTACATTGTGGCCGTTCGCCCACTACGTGGTGGGGCTATTACTGACTTTGATGTCACCGAGCGCATGATTCGGCTTTTATTACAGCGTGTCGGAGTCAGTCGCTTTACCCGTCCAAAGGTTGTTATCTGTGTGCCGTCAGCAATTACTGAAGTTGAACGGCGCGCTGTGACAGATGCGGCTCGTCGCGCGGGAGCAGCGGATGCACAATTGATTGAGCAACCCATGGCCGCGGCTATTGGCGCCCAATTACCCATCGACGAACCGATCGGAAACATGATCATCGACATCGGTGGCGGTACGAGTGAAACGGCGGTCATCAGTCTCGGTGGCATCGTGGCCTTAGAAGCGGTCCGAGTCGGCAGTTTTGATATTGACGTCGCAATTCAAAATTATGTGCGTCGTGAACACGGTATTGCTATTGGCGAAAGAACAGCCGAAGATATCAAGGTTGCTATTGGTTCAGCAGCGGTGACTCCCAACGAAGTTGAAGCCGAAGTTAATGGTCGTGATCTGATGCAAGGTTTACCGAAGACCGTGGTGCTGACTCCGGAAGAAATTCGCTACGCGATTGACGATACGGTCACGCAAATTGTTCAATCGGTAGTGCGTTGCTTAGCGAAAGCTCCAGCAGAATTAGCTCAAGATTTTTTGGGTCGCGGTATACATCTTGTTGGCGGTGGTGGTTTGTTGCGCGGTTTGGCTCAGCGCATTGAACTAGAAACACATGTTCCTGTGCTCATGGCTGATATGCCACTTGAAGCGGTCGTCCTTGGTGCTGGTCATTGCATTGAAAACTATGATCAACTGAAGCGCATGTTTATGGGTCAACGACGCTGAGATTACGATTTTTTGGTGATCGGCACAGCCTCACCAGATAGTGAGAGAACCCACAGTTCACCGTTGGCATCGGGCATCACAGCAACCGCTTGGGGCACGGTACCGAGTGACAAAATGCCGCAAGATGTCAGTTCATCAGTCACGCATAATGCTTGAACATTCCCGCTGCAGTAATCACTGAAGATGTACCAAGTGCCAACACTCGCGACTTGTGTCCCGCGGTACACGGCCCCACCTGAAATAGAGCAGTTGTTGTCAACATGTTCGTATTCGTATATCGGGGCAATCTGAGTAAAAGTATTGTTGATCGCCTCTTGATCGGCGTTATAT
>CAMAYS010000021.1:0-22438 GCA_945862545.1 Bifidobacterium breve
CCTGTTCCTGGCTTGACGCCCTCCCCCACATCAATGTCACCGCCTCGATCACGAATGGCTTCTTCCACGGCTCGAACCGACCACCCTTCTTTGACGGCTCGCCGCGCTAACTGTTCTTGGAATGTTCGATCCGGCGTTCCGAGGAGTGCCTTGGCATGTCCGGCTGACAACTTGCCATCGGCTAAAAATGCCTGAATGGTTGCTGGGAGTCCAAGAAGTCGCAAGGAGTTGGAAATTGAACTTCGACTTTTGCCGACTCGCTTAGCCACTGCATCGTGAGTCAAAGAAAAATCGTCAATCAGTTGCTGATAGGCCGAGGCTTCCTCTAATGGGGCAAGGTCTTGTCGATGGAGGTTTTCTACCAGGGCCTGTTCAACCGATGACATATCGTCAGTGGTCTTGACAATCGCTGGGACGCTTGTCAACCCCGCACGCTTGGCCGCTCGGAGACGACGCTCACCAGCAATCAGTTGGTAGGAGCCATCCGCTAGCAAGCGCACCAGGAGTGGTTGGAGAACACCGATTTCACGTATTGAGGCAGACAATTCAGTCAATGATTCCTCATCAAAATGCACGCGCGGCTGATGCGGATTAGGAGATAGGTCCCCTATTGGGATGTCTACCAGACCAGTTTTAGTCTGCGCGCTACCTGTGCTCGGATCCCCAAATCCACTCGGGATCAGAGCATCGAGTCCTTTACCGAGTCCTGGGCGACGTGCCACCAGATACCTCCTTTGCCACTGAGCGATAGGCAATGCAGCCTTTTGACGATGGGTCGTACAGGTTGATGGGCTGATGATGACTTGGTGCCTCAGACAGCCGGACATCACGGGGGACCATGGTGTTACAGACCTTGTCGCCGAAGTGCTCACGCACTTGATCAACAACAGCCTTAGATAACTTGGTCCGAGCGTCGTACATCACGCAAACGATGGTGCTGATCTGGAGTTCTTGATTGAGATTCTTTTTCACCTTATCCACATTGCGCAAAAGTTGCCCCAACCCCTCAAGGGCGTAATATTCGCATTGGATGGGTACCAAGACTTCGCGGGCGGCCACGAGGGCATTCACTGTTAGGAGGCCGAGCGAAGGTGGACAGTCGATAATGATGTAGTCGTATCGATCAAGTTCCTGGTCTATTGCCTTCTTGAGGCGGTGTTCGCGAGCCATTTCATTCACCAGTTCAATTTCTGCTCCGGCTAGATCAAGGTTGGCTGGCGCCACGAATAGGTTCTTGACCGATGCCGGCTCAACGCAGTCTTCCATCGCAGCATCATTGAGAAGGACATCGTAAATTGAAGTTTCTATGCCGCGGGTTTCGATACCCACGCCAGAGGAGGCGTTTCCTTGGGGATCAAGGTCAATCAGAAGGGTTCGAAAGCCTAATTCAGCCAAACAGGCCGACAAGTTCACTGAAGTTGTGGTTTTGCCCACGCCGCCCTTTTGGTTGGCGATTGCAATCACTCGGGGGAGTGGGTGATGATGCGGGGAAACAGAAGATTCGGTCATGACGGGTTTTCCTCAACACTCAAAGGACGATTGGGCAAATCGTACCTGAAGGATGTGGTACCTGCAGGGATAGCCGATGTGTTCCACGTGGAACATCAACCAACTCTCAGCAAGGGATCAGTCGTACATGTTCCACGTGGAACACTGCGTCTTGATAAGCACTAAGCCTTCACAAGTAAGGCGACACCGAAGCCCACCTCTTGCAGGCTTAATCCGTGCATGGCAACAGTCGGGTCAATCCAGCGAGATCCATCCCCCTCTGGCGGTTCACTCACCGCAAACAACCCACCCGGAAGCAAAAGAGGGCCTGCGTGCTGTGCTGTGTAGGTCGGAGAGCCAAACCCACGAGATGTCACGGCCCCCCAGGTTCGACCCGGGAAACGAGTGGGGAGATCAGCCACATCGGCCTCAATAACCTCCACCTGAGCCTGGATTCCTAATCGACCCACGAGGCGAACAAGCAGGTCTGTGCGCTTAGATCGACGATCAACCAGGGTCACCTGAATATCCGGGCAGGCCAAGGCAATCACTAAGCCTGGGTCTCCACCCCCAGAACCAAGATCAATCACGGTGCTGACCTTGCCATTGAGAGCCTCAGTAAAGCCCATGGAATGATCAATCACCTGCTCAAGCGGTCTATTGCCCAACATGCCGATGCGCTGGGCATCGCCCAGCGCATCCAACAACTTCTTTCGATTTTCTGGACTTAAGGCAGGGGCCGAGGACATCAGCCCCACCTTACGCTCAGTGGACTATTCAGCAGCAGTTGCTGCTGCGGGGGAGATCACAACACGTCGGTTGGGGTCTTCGCCTTCAGAGTGAGTCGCAATATCAGTACGTCCAGTCAATGCGTCGTGGACGATCTTGCGATCGGGCGATGGCATCGCTTCCAGGGCACGTGCTGAACCACTGGCCACGACTTCATCGGCAACTTGAGTAACGAAACGGCTCAACGCTTCTTTGCGCTTGGCACGATAACCCCCGATATCAATGCGTAAACGAGTGTCATGATCACCCATGCGGCGCTGGCTGACAACGCGAGTGATGTCCTGAACTGCCTGCAAGGTGCTGCCACGTGGGCCAACCAAGAGGCCCAGGTCGCTGCCGTTTAACTGGACTTCGATGTCGTTACCTTCAATGTTCACCGCTGTCTCGCCAGTGGCGCCCAAAGAGGCCGCTAAACCAATCAGGAACTTCTCGGCTTCTGCAGCAACCTGTGCTGGGTCGGCTGGGGGACCTTCTGGTCGTTCCCGGCGAGGACGATCGTTGTTTTCGCTGCTGTCGCTCATTTTCTTCTCCTGTTGACGTGGTTGTTTTGCACGAGGGGCACGGGGTGCTCCTTCTGCTGACGGGGTGTCATCCTTGCGCGGACGACGGTCTCGGCGTTCGACTTTGGCGCGGGGGATACGTGGCTTGACTCGAGCACGGACTCGGGCTTCTCCTCGAGTGCGCCCGAATAACCCCGCTTTGGGCTCTTCTAAGATTTCAAATTCGGCTTCTTCATCTGCGACACCGAGACGATCAAGTGCAACGCTCTTAGCTTCTTCAATGGACTTACCGGTTGTTTCTACCCATTCCATGGGAATTCCTGCTTTCTTTTCTGACGTGAGATCGATTGATTGGGGATTGACTCAGCCGCGCGGCGGCTTTGGATGACGTGACGTACCCGAAGGTTTCGGACGATTAGGTGGCGTGGCCTTACCTTTCGCCGGAGTTGACCCACCCTTGGGCGGGGTGACGCGCTTGCTGATGATCGGCTTGGGACCAGCCTTTGGTTGCTCCTTGGCTTTAGCGAGGTCCTTCTTCATTTGACCAAACATGCCGCCGCCGCCAACATCATCCTTGGCTAATTCGCGCGCTTTGGCACCAGCGGCTTGGGCTTGACTGCCGAGTGAATCGTCGCCTTTATAGAAGCGGCGGGTGATATACGACTGTTGGGCAATACGCACAATCGTCTGAGCAAAGTAGTAAACGACCAGCGCTACCGGGAAAAAGAATTGGAAAACGCCGAAAAATACTGGCAGATACTGCATCAATTTCTGTTGCGAGGCCGACATCGTCGGAGACACCGTACGACTAGCTATCATCCTTTGTTGGACGAAATACAGACCCATCAAAGCCACAACGAGTAGGGCATAGATAACGCCCGTGGCGGCGTTATCTTGAATCGCCTTCAGTGGAGTGAGGGACAGATCGAGCCCCAGAGAACGCATTTCGGTCTTACCTAGCAAACTTGTGTACAGTTCACCTGTTTTTGAGATGTAGTCCGGGTCAAAGGTGCCATCAGCCGTTTTCTTGGTGAGACCATGCAGAACTCGGAACATAATCAAGAAAATCGGCATCTGCGCCAAAAGTGGCAGACATGAAGCCAATGGGTTGACTTTGTGCTCCTGGTAGAGCTTCATCATTTCTTCGTTAAGTTTCTGGCGATCATTGCGATGTTGTTGTTGCAGCCGCTTCATTTCGGGCTGAACCTTCTGCATCTCCAACATTGACTTTGTGCTCTTTAGTGTGAGCGGGAAAATCAACATCATGATCACCACAGCGACTAGGGCAATGGCCGCCGTGTAGTCCGATGTGAGGTTGTAAAACTGACTGACGAGCCAGGCTGCTGCTTGGAACATGTCACGACACCTTTCCGGTGGGCTGAATAGGATTTATTTGTACACAGTGGGCATCGTGTTGATGCCTAGGTTCTGGAACTGGATCAAAGCCGGACTTACCAAATGGGCGGCAGCGCACAAGTCGACGAAGAGTCAACCATGAACCACTGCGCGCCCCATGAATGTCAATCGCCTCTTTGGCGTACTGTGAGCAACTGGGGGTGAAGCGACACGGTGAGGGTCGACCCTCACGTGCTAGTTGGTACCAGTTTATGCCTTTTAATAGGTAAGATTTCATAACGGAATCACTTTTAAACACTCCATTTACTAGCAAGACCATCGACCGCAGAACGCAAGTCGGTCAAAGTGATCGACTCCGCTGGCCGGGTTAGGCCGATGAGATACAGACCGGGCCGCATCGCAGGAGTTTCGTGACGCAGCACTTCGCGCAACTGTCGACGGACGCGGTTGCGCTTCACTGCTGTTCCAGCAGTGCGACCAATAGCGAAGGCCACATGGGGCCCATCAAGAGCAGAGTCCGACAACATCACGCACCAAACAACTCCACTACGAACTCGGATTCCTTGGCGACGTAATCGCGCAAACCCGGCTCGACCGTGAAATCGTTTGATCAAGCCGACAGCTTCTTGCGGCCCTTCAGGCGACGGGCTTTCAAAACTGCTCGCCCGGCGCGGGTGGACATACGAGCGCGGAAGCCATGTTTGGCTGAACGGCGCTTCTGATTAGGTTGGTACGTACGCTTCATGCAAAATCCTCAATTCCTGGTGGCGCCCCATCCGGGCGAGAAACACCTGGTAGTGACTACTATTCAGCCTCCTTGACAACCTTCACTCCACGCAGGTGGAACGTAGCTCGTCAAGCGCTTAGGAGCAGGCTACGGCCTAAAGGCCAATGGGGGCAACCCTGACACGCGAATCCCCTCTTTACGGATTATCCACAGCCTGCTAAGGTGTCTCTTCCCTAACAATTGCTCTCACCTTCAACCCCCCTAGTTGACCATTGAGGCAGGTCAGGGTATCTAAAATCACGCCACTGTTTTGTCCACAAGTTGTGGATTGCTCTGTGGACAACATGCCTATTTTTGAAGGAGTAGCAGGTGGAACATACTGGTGACTTGTGGACAGCGGTTTCGCAACTGCTTCGCGCCCAAGTCTCGGATGCCGTCTGGTATTCCACTTTCAATGATGTGCACTCGTTGCCCGACGATCAGAACACCTTGCGTTTGGCTGTTCCCAGTGGAACTGTGCGCGACAAAATCACATCGCGTTATCTTCCTATTGTTCTCGATGCTCTGACCGAACTTGGTGCTGGTTCATTGAAATTGGTCGTCGATGTTGTGGCCCCCGACGAAAGCGTTGCGGATTCATCCACCAACACCGATGTCACCCCGCGGCCAAACACTAAAAATCCTTCAAAGAACGGGTCAAAGAACTCCGCATCAACGGTTGCCAGTGTTGAAGAAATGGGTATACGGGCTGGATTGAACCCGCGCTACACCTTTGAGACTTTCGTGAAAGGGGCATCCAACAGTTTCGCTTTGGCGGCAGCTCAACGGGTTGCTGAAACCCCGGCGCGCTCATATAACCCGCTCTTCGTCTATGGGTCCGCTGGGCTTGGTAAAACCCACCTATTACATGCCATCGGCCATTACGTGCTCCAGAACTACAGCCACTACCAGGTGCGATACATCACTACGGAAACTTTTCTGAATGAGTACGTGGACGGAATTCGTAACAACACGATCGCCAATTTCAAGCGCCGCTATCGCGATATTGATGTCTTACTCATTGACGACATCCAGTTCATGGAGGCAAAAGAGGGACTTCAGGAAGAGTTCTTCCACACCTTCAACACCCTCCACGGGGCAAACAAACAAATCGTTATTTCTTCCGACCGAGTCCCTGATGCCATACCGAACTTAGAGGACCGCCTCATCGGCCGTTTTCGTTGGGGTTTGATCACGGATGTTCAGCCCCCGGATCTAGAAACGCGGCTAGCGATTTTGCGCAATAAAGCCGAACGAGATGGCACCTTCGTGCCAGCAGACGTTCTTGAACACATCGCCTCGCGGGTCAGTACCAACATTCGTGAACTTGAGGGCGCCCTCATTCGAGTGAGTGCCTACTCAAGTTTGAATCGCGTTGACATGACTGTTGCGCAAGCTGAACGGCTTCTCGAGGACCTCTTGCCCAGTAGTTCTCCGAAAAACCGCACTGACGATGAACTGCTTGCCGAAATCGCTCGCTTTCTCGGCTTCACGGTTGAAGCATTACGCGGCAAGAGTCGCCAACGACCCTTGGTGTCGGCGCGACAGGAGGCAATGTACGTCTTTCGCGAACTTACTGACCTCTCATATCCGGCCATTGCCCGACTCTTCGGCGGCCGTGACCACACCACAGTGATTCATGCCGTTGACAAAATCACTCGCTTGATGGTGGAACGCAACGAAACCTACGACCAGGTCACAAGTCTGGTCAAGACGCTGAAATTAGGTTAAGCCGATGTCTCAGCGCAGTGATATCAACAACATGTTCACAACCCGTGTGAATGACGACGTTCAACATGTGGAGAACTTGAAGTTATCCACCACCCCACCCGTGGGTCATACTTTGGGTGTGCATACTTGTGGACAACTGGGCGCGGGCAAATACCTTGATCACGCTGGGCAAAGAAGTGCTTATCCACAATCCACAGCTCTTATTACTAGAACTATCTTAAATCATCATCAGACCGTGTTAATAAGTAGGGAGTCCCATCGTGAAATTTCGTTGTGAAAAAGAAGTTTTAGCTGAAGCACTGGGTGCTGCGAGTCGAGCATCAACAGGTCGCTCAACAAATCCAACAATGTCTTGCTTGCGACTAGTTCTCGCTGGAGACCAATTGCGCATCACCGGGACCGACGGCGATTTAACAATTGATGCCAGCATTATTGTCGCCGGTGAGAAAGACGGAGTGGTTTTAGTGCCTGCAAAATTAACCAGCGACATTGTTCGCTCCTTACCTTCAGGCGCTGTTAAATTTGACTTAGGAGAAGACAATGTCGACATCTCCGCCAACCGCGTCAACTTCACAGTCCCGATTGGTGCCGGCGATGATTTCCCGAAGTGGTCGGGCACTGTCGGCGAGGGCGCCTCAATGAGCGCCAGAGATTTTTCAGAAGCCCTTCGTCAAGTCGTGCGTTCAGCAAGTACCGACGACACCCGCGGTGTCTTCACCGGTGTTTTGTTGAGCGGCATTGATGGGCGCTTGCGCCTGGTCGCAACGGACTCTTATCGCATGTCTGTTCGTGATATCAATACCAACGTTCTCCCTGACGGAACTAGCGTTGTGATTCCTGCGCGAGCATTGGGCGAACTGCAAAAGTTATTAAGCATCGCCGAGCAGGTGTCGATCAATATCACCGAAAATGATGCAACCTTTGAAGTCGGATCAGTGCGTTTAGTAACACGTTTGTTGACCGGAGCGTTTGCCGATTACCAACGTCTCATTCCAGCAAACTCACCGAATAAACTAGTCATCTCACGAGACATCATGTTGGAAGCGATTCGCCGAGTCAAGCATGTGGCCCGGGACCCGATTGGCACACCACTTCGTTTGGAAATTAAAGCAAATAGCGTGACGCTACGAATGGTGACTCCAGATAACGGAGAAGCCGTTGAACAAATCGACGCCGTGGTTCATGGTAACGATATTGAAATTCGCTTCAACAACGAACTATTAACTCAAGGACTAGATGCATCTGGTGCTGACGAAGTCACTATTCAAACGAGCGAGCCTGGAAAACTGGCCCTGATTCGCGGTGTTGGTCAAGAAGATTTCACGTATTTGTTGATGCCTCTGAAGTCGTGACAGCGAGATGATTGTCGAGCAACTTGAGCTCGTCGATTTTCGTAACTATTTCCACGCCTCATTTTCTTTGACACCAGGCGTGACAGCGATTGTTGGGCGTAACGCGCAAGGAAAAACCAACATCGCAGAAGCCATGGCATTTCTGGCGACGCTTGAGAGTTTTCGTCAGGCCCCTGTGGTGGCTTTGGTGCGTGAGGGGGCAGAACTCGCAACTATTCGCGCCACCGTGCGGCACGAAGACGGTCGGGAGTTACAAATTGAGGTGCAGATCCAACGCCAAGGACGCACCGTGGTGCAAGTCAACAAACAACGACTTGCGCGAACTCGCGATCTTTTAGGGATTTTGCGAGTCTCGGTATTTTCTCCGGATGATCTTGAACTAGTGAAGGGTGCGCCAGGTGAGCGACGACGCTTCATTGACGAAACCATGGTCAGTTTGGCCCTGAAAAATGATGCTCGACGCTTAGAACTGGATCGCATCTTGAAGCAGCGGAACACGCTATTGCGACAGGCAAACGGTCGGTTAACTCAGGATATTGAGTTCACCCTTGATGTATGGGACGAAAAACTTGCTGTTGTCGGCGACGAGGTGGGTCACCAACGAGCCATCGTCTTGGCACAACTGCAACCCCTCGTCGAAGACGCCTATCAACATCTCGCTGGGGCGCCGTTGGCAGTCGGTATTCACTATGAGCCGGCTTGGCGGCGCACAGGGTTAGCACATGCCCTCAAGGCGGCGCGCATGGACGATCTTCGCCGAGGTGTGTCGACAGTTGGTCCGCATCGCGATGACATTGACTTATTTTTGGGGACACTGCCTTCTAGAACTCACGCAAGTCAGGGTGAAATGCGATGTTTGGCGCTTTCACTACGCCTTGGAGCCCACCAACTTGTGGCCCAGCAAACCGATATGACTCCATTACTCGTTCTTGATGATGTTCTTTCTGAACTCGACCCGCAAAGATGCGCTGCCTTGCTCAGTCACCTGCCTCGCGGCCAAGTAGTGATTACGACAGCCAGTGTCCTCCCCGACACGGCCACACCAGAGAGAATTTTGCGGATTGAAGGGGGTCAAGTTGTCAGCGAATAATCCTGAGCCCACACCCATTTCAAGCAGTATTGAAAAACTATTGAAGTCGCTCCGTGGCGGGGATCGACTGACGACCGTCACGGTTTTTAGTCGTTGGGAGGAACTGGTTGGAGAATCAGTTGCAAGCCATGTGCGACCCTTAAAATTGGACAACGAAACGCTCATCGTTGAGGTTGATGAACCGATGTGGGCGACCCAGATGAAGTTCCTTGAAGCGGACCTTTTGAAGCGCCTCAATGAGGGTGCCGCAAGGCCCATAAAAACCTTGGAGATACGGGTCAAAAAGCGCCGTTAAGAGCCTCTTTTTAGGAAGCCCGAAAGTCTTCTTTTTTGTGGCTAAAAAATAGTGTATTTACCCTGCATATCAGGCACGCAAGGTCACCAAAAATGCGACTCCCAGCGAGTAGGATTTGAGTGTTGTGTTGAGCCATTGTGTCGCCCCAAATTCCACCCCAGCGCACACAGTTGTGATGGCCCTCTAAACCCACTTAAAAAGGAACTCGTGTCCACCAAAAGCACTACCACCACAGCCGATTATGGCGCCAAAGATATCCAGGTTCTTGAAGGTCTTGACCCTGTTCGCAAACGACCTGGTATGTACATCGGATCGACTGGCCTGACGGGCCTACATCACCTCATTTGGGAAGTCGTTGACAACTCTGTTGACGAAGCCATGGCAGGTCATTGCACCACTATCAGCGTGACACTCTTAGAGGGTGGCGGTTGCCGTGTTGAGGACAACGGTCGTGGGATTCCGGTTGATCCGTATCCCTCTGGTCCTCATAAGGGTAAAAGCGCCGCCGAGGTTGTGCTGACAGTGCTTCACGCCGGAGGAAAATTTGGCGGTGAGGGTTACAAAGTGTCAGGCGGACTTCACGGTGTGGGCGTTTCAGTTGTGAATGCACTATCAGATCGACTGAAGTTAGAAATTGACCGTGGTGGCAAGCGTTATGAACTTGAATTCCAAAATGGTGGAAAACTCATGGGCAAGATTGAGATCACTGGGGATACTCCAGCACGTGGTCGGAAAAACGGAACATCGGTGACCTTCTGGCCAGATGAAGGAATTTTCGCTTCAGAAGGTACTGAGTTTGTGGCGCGCACAGTTCTTGAGCGCCTACAAACGATGGCTTTTCTTAATCGCGGCTTAGAAATTGTTTTCAAGGATGAACGAGTCGGCAAAGTGCAAAACGTCACCTTCCAATACAAGGGCGGGATTATTGACTTCGTCAAGCACCTCAATCAATCCAAGGATGCATTGTTCACTAAGGTCGCCTACTACGAAGAAGAAGACGACGGCCAAATGTTGGACATCGCCATTCAGTGGAATACCGGGTATCACGAAGGAATTCACGGATACGCCAACGGAATCAGCACTGTTGAAGGCGGCATGCACGTTGAGGGTTTCAAAACAGCCTTAACCAGCGTCATCAATAAATACGCAAAAAACCGCGGCTTACTCAAGGAAAAAGACGACAACTTTCTCGGCGAAGATATTCGTGAGGGGATCACGGCGATCATTTCAGTGAAATTAGGCGAACCCCAATTTGAGGGTCAGACCAAAGCCAAATTAGGCAACGTGTCCATGCGTTCCTTTGTGCAAAAAGTAACGAACGATCGTCTGGCCGAGTGGTTAGATGAAAATCCAACTGAGGCAAACAAGATTGTTAAAAAGGCCCAGTCGGCAGCGCAAGCCCGAGTCGCTGCAAAGAATGCACGTAACGCAGTGCGCCGAAAGACTGCACTTGCTGGCGCTGGTATGCCAGACAAACTAAAAGACTGCAGTAGTGGCAATCCATCAGAGAGTGAAATCTTTATTGTTGAAGGTGACTCTGCTGGCGGTACGGCACTTGATGCGCGTGATCCCCGAACGCAAGCCATCTTGCCGATTCGTGGAAAGATTTTGAATGTTGAGAGGGCGCGTCTTGACAAGATGTTGAAAAACACAGAAGTCATTGCCTTAGTCACGGCAATCGGTGGTGGCGTTGGTGACGAATTTGACGCAGCCAAGGCGCGCTATCACAAAATTATTATTTTGGCGGACGCCGATGTTGACGGCAGCCATATTCGGACCTTGCTTTTGACTTTCTTCTTCCGCCAGATGCGCCCATTGGTCGAAGCTGGCTATGTGTACATTGCGCAACCACCGCTGTATTCAACAGAGATCGGCAAAGTAAAGATCTATCTCAAAGACGATGTGGCCAAGGCCCGTTTTCTGGAAGAACATCCGAATCACAAAAAAGATTTTCAGCGTCTCAAAGGTCTCGGAGAAATGGACTGGGAGGAATTGCGTTCGACGACAATGTCGGATGAGTCTCGGACACTTCTGCAAGTCAATGTTGACGAAGCAGCGTTAGCTGATGAAGTCATGGGCGTGCTGATGGGCGACGACGTTGAAAGTCGCAAACACTTCATTCAAACGAATGCAAAAGACGTAAGGTTCCTTGATATCTGATGGCTAGTAAAAAAACGCCCCCCGCCACACCCGAGGAAGGTGCAACACCCTCGGAACCCAATATCCCCGTACAGCCAGTTGCTTTGCAAGATGAGATGGAGCGTTCGTTCCTTGATTATGCAATGTCGGTTATCATGGCGCGTGCGCTTCCCGACGTTCGCGATGGTCTCAAGCCAGTGCACCGCCGCATTATTTGGGACATGGAAGAACAAGGGTTTCGTCCCGATCGTCCATTCGTAAAATCAGCGCGCGTGAGCGGCGACACAATGGCCAAGTATCACCCTCATGGCGATACCGCAATTTATGATGCTTTGGTTCGTATGGCGCAACCATTCTCACTGCGTCATCCGCTGATTGCCTTCCACGGCAACTACGGATCTCCAGACTTTGGTCCAGCCGCAAGTCGTTATACCGAATGTCGTCTGCATCCGTTAGCGATGCATCTATTGGCCGATATTGACGAGAACACCGTCGACATGGTGGATACTTATGACGGATCGCGCGAAGAACCAGTCGTTCTTCCGGCGCGCTTTCCCAACTTGCTCGTCAATGGTTGCCAGGGAATTGCTGTGGGAATGGCCACCAATATCCCACCGCACAACTTGGGTGAAGTGATTGACGCATGTATCCATTTGTTGATGAACCCCGAAGCCACAACCGATGATCTGATGGCCTTTGTCAAGGGCCCAGACTTTCCAACGGGCGGATCAATTTTGGGTCGCTCTGGAATCTTGGACGCTTATCGCACAGGACGCGGCAGCATCAAAATGCGTGCCACAGCAGCGATCGAAGAAACTAAGCGTGGAGGCATGCAGATTGTCGTCACGGAGTTGCCGTATCAGACGAGTTGCTCGGCAATCGCAGGACGCATCCAGGAACTTGTGGATAACGGAGAACTTGATGGCATCGCCGATGTCAATGACGGTTCATCGGGTGGAAAGACCTATCTCACTATTCAGTTAAAGCGCGACGCCAATGCCAATGTGGTGTTGAACAATCTCTTCAAGCAGACACAACTTCAAACAAGTTTTGGAGTGAACATGGTGGCCCTCGTTGATGGGGTGCCACGGCAACTGACTTTGGCCGATGCCTTAAATGGATACATCCGTCACCAGATCGAAGTACTCACGCGACGCACGACATTCCGCCTTGATAAGGCGCAACGACGACTACACCTTCTTGAGGGTCGCATCAAAGCGCTCGATGTTATTGATCAGATCATCAAGTTGATTCGTGAAAGTGAAGATGCCCCAGCCGCTAAAGCTTCACTCATGAATCCACCTTATGAATTCAGTGAAGTGCAGGCCATTGACATTCTTGACATGCAGTTACGTCAATTAACACGTCTCTCGCGTATCGACCTTGAGACCGAGATGGGCCAACTCAACGAACGTATCGCCGAACTCGAAGGCATTTTGGCCGACGACGTTAAGTTGCGCGCTGTTATCTCTGAAGAGATGTTGGCTATTCGCGCTGAGTTCGCGACTCCACGCGTCTGCCCAGTCACTTTTGACTCAGGAGACATGAGTATTGAAGATCTTGTTGATGACACTGCGTTAGTCGTCGTGATGACAGAAGCCCAATATGTCAAAACTGTTCTCGCTTCAAACTTTAGAAGCCAGGGACGGGGTGGCAAAGGTGTCACCGGCGCCAAATTGAAAACTGATGACATTGTGAAGCGGGTGATTTTCACATCTGCTCACGCATATCTGTTGTTCTTCTCCAATCGGGGGCGGGTCTATCGACTACGCGCGCATGAACTGCCCGAACGCGAGCGAGCGACCAAGGGTGTTCCGATCGTTAACCTTTTGCCACTGCAATTAGGTGAAACCATTGAAGCGATTATTGATACCCGTAACTTTGATGCAGAGCGGTTCTTGTTCTTTGCAACTCGCGACGGAGTCGTCAAAAAAACAGCTTTCAATGAATACGACAATGGACGACGAGACGGGCTCATCGCTCTCAACTTGCGTGATAACGATGAGTTGGTGCGAGTCATTGAAACAAGTGGAACTGATGAGATTTTCATGGTCAGCAAATCGGGCATGACGATTCGTTTTTCGGAAACTGAAGTGCGACCAATGGGTCGTGCGGCCGCTGGCGTGCGTGGCATGAAGTTGCGGCCAAGCGACAAAGTCGTCAGCGTTGATGTAGCCCGCGATGATGTGGCGATTTTGATGGTCACCGAGGCCGGCTACGGCAAACGAACCCAACTTGACAAGTTCCGAAGTCAGACTCGAGGCGGTATTGGCGTACGCGGAATTCAAATTGGTGAAAAGAAGGGGGCGGTCGTGTCAGCATTCATGGCTGGTCTTGAAGATGAGATAGTGGCGGTCACTTCTGGTGGCTCCACCATTCGCACGGACGTGCGCAATATTTCGTCCCAGGGTCGTACGGCAACTGGAATTCGCGTGATGAGCGTTGAACCCGGTCAGTCCGTGACTTCGGTTGCTTTGATTCTCGCTACTGACGACGAGTGAAACATCGCAGCGACTGCGACCGGGGCAATGTCAGCATCCTGATGATCGGGGTGGTGGCTGTGTCTTTGTCCTGCGTTCTCTCTTTGGTGGGCCTTGAAGTGCGCTTGCGCCAATCGGTGGGCGCGCAAACTGTGGCAGATGCGGTTGCTTTGGCAGTAGTGAACTTCGGCGCAGAGGCTGCGCACGAGGTGGCCGATCGGAATGATGGTGTGATTGAAAAAATGGACATCTCCGAGAGGGGTGCGGTCACAGTCACCGTGCGTGTAGGGGATGCTTTAGCAATCGCCACGGCCAGCGATTTGCCCTGAATCACAGGGTTGATGAGCAAGCGACACCAGTGGCGAGGGCGGGTGCTCTACGCTGACGGTGTGGCCGAAACTGATGACCCTTTTTTCATTATCCCGGCGAACATCCCTGATGATGCCCCGACTCAACGCATCAGTACGCGCCCCACAGCACCTACCCAATCCCAGCCGATAGTCAGCGCAACACCCGTCATCGCAGCAGGACTCAGGCGGTCGGTCACTTTTGAGCGATCAAACTTGAAGCGCAAGACGCGGATAGTGCGCCACATCGACCCGTGGAGTGTTTTCAGGGTCACTTTGGTGTTCCACTTCGTCTTATACCTGACGTTGTTGCTGGCGGGCGTTCTGCTATGGAATGTCGCCAATGCAACGGGCACTGTCGACAACGTCGAACGGTTCATGGAAAGTTTCGGTTGGGACACGTTCCAATTCAATGGCGGCGAACTCTTTCATCAAGCTTGGGTTCTTGGACTCTTTGCTGTCGTCGGGATGACCGGTCTGGCTGTTCTCGGGGTGACGACCTTCAACCTGATTACTGATTTGGTGGGCGGAATCACGATGACTGTTCTTGAAGGACCACAAGAACACGAAAAAGTGGCGAAAAAACCCTTAATCCTCCGACAAAGAAGAACATCTCGCACGGATCACCCGTAACGGTTGAGCCGGGGCTTTCTCGCCGATAGGGTTCTCAACCGCCGGGGCTATAGCTCAGTCGGTTAGAGCGCATCCCTGATAAGGATGAGGTCACAAGTTCGATTCTTGTTAGCCCCACGGTGAAAACGATCAGACGCGCCATAGGGGCACTGATGTTGGCCTGTCTGTTCACAGCCGGGTTACGTCTTCGCGGTCGAGGTGGGATTCCGCCCGAGCGTGGTGGATGGCGCGAATTGACCCGACCCAAACCATGATCGGAGCCGAGTGATGAGTCAGTCGGTAGCCATCGTCGGAGTGGGTGTGGTTGGTTCGCGCGTGGCGCGTCAATTGACCGCCAGCGGAATATCGGTTTTGGTTCACGATGTGCGTCGGGATATGCAAACGATGGTGGCTAAGACCCTGCGCGCCCAGGAACTTGTGGAAATTGCTGATCTCCGAGTGGAGACAACGCCCGTGGTGGTCATCGCCACTCGTTCTTCTCAGGCGGCAATGGCCAAACTGCTTCTAGAACTTGGTCATCATGTGATCAGTACCAGCGATGATGTGCACGACACGCATGAACTTTTGGCTCTTGATGAGGTGGCGCGCATGATGGGTCGTGCTCTTGTTGTCGGTGCCACAGCAAGTCCAGGTCTCAGTGGTTTATTAGTAGCTGAGTTAGCCACGCGAGTTGACGCCATTGATGAGATTCATGTGGCGTTCCATGGCACTGGTGGTCCAGAGTGCGCGCGTCAACATCACCGCGCTCTCGCAGGTGATGCAGTTGGTTGGCATGACGGGGAATGGATTAATCGACCCAGTGGAAGTGGGCGCGAATTGTTGTGGTTCCCCGAACCCATTGGCGGTAAGGATTGTTATCGTGCCGAGTTACCTGATCCCGTGCTGTTACATGGGGTGTATCCAGATGTTGCACGAATCAGTGCACGTTTGTCGGCGAATAGACGTGATCGCCTCACGGCACGATTACCAATGTTGGCTCCACCCCATGCTGAAGGAGGCATAGGCGGAGTGCGCGTCGAGATTCGTGGTTCGCGCAACGGCGAACGTTGCACTGAAGTTGCAGGTGCGGCAGAACGAACAGGGATTATCGCCGGGGCAGTAGCGGCCACCATGTCGCAAGAGTTGCTGCACAACAATCGCGGACTTGTGGGAGCGGTTGTGCTCGGTGATCCTGCGTTAGATAATCGCTCGTTACTTGATGCAGTCATTGGCCGTGGAGTCACGGTGTATGAATATTTCGGTTCACGGGCGTAGATTCTCGTTATGAGTCGCGTTGATATTCACGACATTGCAGCGCAAAGACTGCATGCCATTAATCAACGCTATTCAGCGCGCAGACGACGACTGGTTGAGGCTTTAGAAAAAGCGCCTCATCCACTGGTGGCTACGGACATTGTTTCTCTTGATGAAGAACTCCCTCAAAGCAGCGTCTATCGGAATCTTTCCGTGCTTGAATCTGCTGGCGTTGTTGTCAAGGTGCTCACTAACGGAGATCGCGCTGCTTTTGAACTCGCTGAAGAACTCAAAGGTCACCACCACCATTTGGTGTGTGTGCAGTGTGGACTTGTTCTTGATATTGAGATTCCTGCAAAAGTTGAGGAGTTACTTGACTCAGGTGTTTCGAGCGTTGTTCAAGGCGCCGGGTTCACTCTGCTTGGACATCGCCTTGATTTGATGGGCCGTTGCTCTGAATGTCAAAGCTCAGTGGTCGGCCTTTAGACGCTCAACGTTTTTCGAGCCCGTCAATTCGCGACGAAAGTTGTTCAACGACGTCAGTCAAACGATTGATGGCTTGGGTGATTTCATCGGTATCTACATGATCCCGTAAATCTTCTGTGGTGACGATGTCACTGAGTGATACTCGGACACTGGCGATTTCGCGGGCGAGAAACTCGGTGTCAGCCTGAGTTCGTTCGGCAACACGACGGTCCACTTCTGCTTGTGTTTTGTCACGACCCTCTTGGCGATTCTGTGAAAGCAGAATTAAAGGAGCTGCGTAGGAAGCTTGCAGAGAGAGCACCAATGTCAAAAGCACGAGTCCACGATCCCAGGGGTCAAACTGCCAAGAATCAGGAAGAACAAAGTTGTAGATGATCCACATAATGATCAAGAAGGATTGCCACACCAAGAACCGAGCAGTACCCAGGGTGCGGGCGATGGATTCAGAGAACTGGCCAAATGCGTCGTTGTCGTAATGAACACCAATCCGCCGACGCTGACGGGGAACAGCCAAGTCTTCTTTACGCTTCATGGCGGCTCCTTTCTGACGGTGGCTCTTACGGCGGTGGGTTCATTTCGCACACAGTATGCCCGCTAAATGGGCATTATCGGACGGGAGTGTCTTGTCTTCGGCGTTGTCGCCACCCAGCGGGCAGGGTTCGGTCAAGGACGTCGTCCACGGTAATGGCCCCCAAGAGTCGGCCCGCTTCGTCACAGACACCGATCGCCAACATGTTGTATGAGGCCAATCTTTCAGCAACTTCACGGTCGCTGATCTCGGGCGTGATGGAGGGTTCGGCTTCTAAGCAATTGCCGAGTTCCATGCTGGGTGGCTCGCGTAAGAGACGTTGGAAATGCACGACTCCTAGATATTTACCCGTGGGAGATTTGTACGGAGGACGACAAATAAATACTTGAGCGGCAATTGAAACCATCCACTCGGGGTCACGAATGCGGGCCAATGCCTCGGCAACTGTATCTGTGGGTCCCAAGATAATAATTTCCGGGGTCATCAATCCACCAGCGGTGCCCTCTTCGTAAGACAGCAAACGTCGCATCATTGCGGCATCTTCGTCGTCCATTGCGTCAAGAATTTTTGTGCGTTGTTCGCCAGGCATTTCGGCGAGAAGGTCGGCAAGGTCGTCGACTTCCATTTCGTCCAGAACATCCAATAGACGTTCCATGTCCAGACCTTCAATGAGACCGACCTGCTCTGCCTCTGGAAGTTCTTCCAGCACATCAGCGAGACGGTCGTCATCCATTGCTTCGGCGAGTTGTCGGCGTTGTGCAATGGGTAATGAGCGAACGACGGCAGCCACATCAGTGGGATGCATGTCGTGAAGACGCGCCGCTTCAGCGGCCATTTCGGTGACGGCAGCGAAGAGGTGAGAAACCTCGCGCCAATCAACGAGGCGGTGGGTCGGTCGACGACGTAATGCACTGCGCGTCGCCAGTCGGACCTGAGCAACTTCCCAACCACCCGACTTTGAATCACTTCGCTCGCGCAAGGCCACATCGCTGACATGTTCCTGACCAACTTTGCTGTCAATCACATCTCGCCCGAGAAGGCGCTCACCCTTTTTGATTTTGAAAGGGTTGAGGTCAATGTCCCATGAACGCAAGCGGGCCCCGTCAATACCCAAGTCGCTGATTCGTCCAGCGTTGACGAAGATCCGTCGGCGCTGGCTAGTGGCGGTGAAACCCACAACCCGCGGGGCGCTTCCCGCTCGACCTGGGACGATAACAATGTCGTCGAGGCGTCCAATACTGGCTCCGCCCGCGTCAAGTAAGGGCAAACGCATGATTCGAAATGCATAGATCAGGTCTGCGGCCATATGGGCAGGCTACCTCCGAGCCCAACGACGCTGACGGCAACTGGCGGAGGATGCTTCAACAGGCTAGACATAGTCAACTAACAACAAATTGGGGGTTTGTGATGACGATGTCGGCAATTGAAGCATTAAAGAGTGAGCAAAGTCGGGCTGTTGAACTTTTGACATCTTTGACACCTGATGAATTGAGTGCCCAATCCGGTTGCACGGGCTGGAGAGTCCAGGACGTGTTCTGTCATATGGCCAGCGTGTTTCATTCAATAACCGAACCCGATTCAATTGAGGGTGGCGCTGGGGTTGATGTTGAACAAGATGCTGAGGTTCCTGTGCAAGCACGTAAGTCGTGGACCCGCGATCAAGTTCTTGCCGAATATTTAGAGTGGAGCGACAAGGGAATTGCTGCTTTGGCTTTCATGAATACGCCAGAGATGGCTGACACGGTGATCCCGTTGTCAAATCTCGGTTCTCATCCGATGCATCTCTTGGCCAACGCCATTGTCTTTGATCATTACTGCCATCTTCGCCACGATGTTGGTTTTGCGATTCCTCAAGCCGCGGCACTACCACGCGATGCAGCGGCACTTGGGGCAACTGTGGAATGGATGTTGGCTGGGATTCCTCAAATGTGTCGCCCAGCGCTAGCAACTGCGCCGCGCCAAACACTCAACCTCGTTCTTGAAGGTGCGGGTGGTGGTTCGTGGGTTGTAGCACCTGGTGAGGAATTGTGGACTGTGACGCCGGGGCGTGAAGCCGATGCGCCGAGCGCGATAAGCACTGCTCACGATTTTGTTTCTTGGGGGACGAAGCGCTCACCGTGGCAGACGAGCACGGTTTTGCAGAACGGTAACGCTGATGCGGAAACTGTTCTCAACGCTCTGAACGTCATCTAACCCACCAAGTCCGACAGGGGCGTGGCACGATGTAAGACATGGAAGACGGCTTACCAATCACTCTTGCGCCCACATCATCAACATGTCCGCGTTGTCAGGCATTACACAACGCGCGTTTTTATGGACCGTGCGAACAATGTCGCTCACAATTGCGAGAGACGATGGGTGCCGCTGCTCGCCATATTGAAGTGGCCGAGTATGTCCCGAAGATGAATGTCACGCCCAACGCGGTGGCGACAAAAGACGACTAAAACTATTTTTCAGTTGGTAATTGATCCTCGCGCACGCCCCCGCCAGGTCGAAAAGTTGCGCCACGATCGTCGGTTTGAGCCTGCATTTGTTGCATCATCACGCCAAGTTCTGCTGAAGCACGTTCGTCACCCAAAATCTTTTGCATCACAGCGGCCCCAGCCCCAGCCATCAATGTGGCCTGATTATCGTTGAGGAATTTCATCGACGCACGTTGGCCAAGGGTGGTTTGATTGATTTCTGGAATGACATAGCGGGCAAGAAGATCCCATGAACGCAATGTATTTTCTCTGTTTGCCCAGTCATGAGCGAAACCGAGAACGACACCGAAACCGCCGGTGATTTCTTGAAGATGACGAACGGCTTTCACGAGATCATCAGGTGTGCCGATAATCGCAGTGCCGCCAGCGGTGATCATGTCCATCAGTTCCCACTTGTTTTCAACATGCTGCGCACCGGGTCGGCCAAGAGTCCACACGTTGTATTCGTTGTGCCACCGTTGCAGACCATCAACGGCTTGATTGCGAGCCTCTTCACGAGATTCGGCGAGGTGGAAACTCAACATCACGCGCCAGTTACTACGATCGACATTTTGTCCGTGTTTGACAGCAGACTCTTCAGCGAAGGACCATTGCGTTGGCAGTGCAGCGAGACCAGCAGTGCTATTAGAAGCGATAGAGAGGACTCCACATCCGTACTTGCCGGCTAATTGCATGCCCGAGGGGGACAAAGTTGATGCCGTCACAATCGGAAGTTCATCTTGCACAGGGAGAAGTTGCAGTTGTGCATCTTTGAGGTTGAACCACTCGCTTTCGTGAGAGAAACGATCCTCTCCGCGCAGCAGACGCAAAATGACACCCATAGCTTCGTCCTGGCGATCACGCTGAACAAGAGGGTCAATGCCCAAGGTCCAAGCATCACTTGGTAGCGCGCCAGGGCCAGTGCCGAACATGGCGCGTCCTTTAGTCATGTGATCTAGTTGCACAATCCGCTGCGCCACGTTGAAGGGATGGTGATAAGGCAATGAAATGACACCAGTGCCGAGTTTGATGTTGTGGGTGCGTTGACCGGCTGCCGCTAAAAACATTTCTGGAGAAGCGATCATTTCCCATCCACTGGAATGGTGTTCACCGCACCAAAATTCATCGAACCCCAAGCGATCAAGATGAGCAGCAAAGTCAAGATCGCTTTGAAATTGCAGGACAGGGTTTTCACCGACAGGGTGGTGGGGAGCTAAGAATGTTCCGAATTTCAGTCGGTTAGGACGTCCGCCGGGGTTAGAAGTGTGTGCCATGAGTCCACAGTAGGGCGAAGTGGCAAGGTCGCGGACAGTTGATCCTAGGAAAGGGCGTATTTCGCCGGTTCTCGGCTAAACTTCATAGCCGTAACGGGGACGTAGCTCAGTTGGCAGAGCGCTACCTTTGCAAGGTAGATGTCAGGGGTTCGATTCCCCTCGTCTCCACTAGCCGTTGCTACCGAAGTTTGCGCATGGTCTTTGTAAGGTGTGCTGATGACGCACGCTGAAAAGATCATTAATCGTTTCGGTCAGGTTGAAGACGATCAAAAATACACCAAGTTGGTTGACCTTTTCACCGATGACGCTGTGTACTACGACCCTTTTGCTGGTGCTCAAATTGGCCGCCAAGCGATTTTTGAATTCATGTCTGAAATGGAACGGGTGATCCCAAAAATGGGTGTGTATTTCTCGGATTGGGAAACATCCGCAGACTCACATGTGGGCTGGGCAAAGTGGAACATGGTCGTTCCGTTGAATCAAGTCAATCATCCGATTTCAGGCCAAAGCCTGTATCGCTTGAGAGATGGGAAAGTATGTTTTGTTGCCGACTATGTGGATGCGGTGGCATATGCACGAATTCGTTCGGATCGCCGCCCGGATGCAAGTAGTGCGTCTTTAGTCAATCAGGGAACCACTATGACCGGGTCGGCAGGAGTCCGCATGCAATCGTTGTGGCGAGAGCGTGAAGAGTCGTGGTCACCGATAGTCGGCGGTGTGGTGAGCGTGAGTCAGATTGCTGTCGAAGAAACCGTGGCTTGGGCACAGTGGTCATGTCGTACCGCCGACGCAACTTATGCGGGGTGGTCATTACATCGAATTGACGCCACCGACATCAACTCATTTGATTACTGGCAATAAAGTCAGAGTCGTGTTGCGTTAGATATTTTGCTTCGGTGTTGTGAACGCAAATGCCACTGCGGCGGCGTGACCGACGTTGAGTGAATCAACGTCGAGGGCGATCGGAATGTGTAGTTGCACATCGGCGGATGTCAATGTCTCTTCGGGCAATCCCGGTCCTTCAGCACCAAAAATCAATCCCAATGGACCAGGATTGTTGATCTGAAAGTTAAGGATTGAGGGAGTCTGAGGGTTGGGTGTGAGCGCCACAACCGTGCCACTCTTGCGTCTGATGACGGCCATAGCCGTTGCGATGTCCATACGAACGACAGGGATGAAAAGGATTTCACCCATTGAAACCCGAACAGTGCGTCGGTAGTACGGGTCGGCACAGGTTGGATCAATGACGATGGCGTCGATGTGGAAAGCACGCGCCGAGCGAGCAATGGCACCGAGATTCTCGTGATCACCGAGGCCTTGTAAAATCGCCAGACGATGACGCGGTCCATATAACGGTGGATGCGACAAAATCTCATCAAGTGAAAGTGGATTTGGACGAAAAGCCGAGCCGACAACTCCACGATGCATATCAAAACCGACCACACCAGAGATGACGCGACGTTCGGCGACATAAATCGGGCAAGTGAC
>CAMAYS010000022.1:0-22088 GCA_945862545.1 Bifidobacterium breve
TAACGTTCTTCGTACGGAACTGTGGCTGGCTTATCACCCAGATCAACCGTGGCGATGCGACGCATCATTAAACCATTGAAGTCACGCATCACGGGTTCAACGAAAGCAACTTTTGTGCCAAGACCATCAAGCACCCAATAACGGGGACCGTTCAACTTGACCGCCAGAGCACTCATCTCACTAGCAATCACTGCGGGGTCAAGCGTCTTCCAGAGTTCGTCCGGGCAGTCATTGATCATCTGTGTGCCGTAGACCTCGGCTTCAAGTTTATTGTCGCGGGCGAAGACTGCTAGAACTTCGCCGTAACGCACATCGCGCATATTGTCGATGAGTCGCTGTGGTGCAGATGTAGTCATGTACGTTCCTTCTCAGGGATGGTCCTAAGCGAAAAAAACTTCATCACGATTAGGTTGGCGAACCATATTGTAATAGTCGGCGGTTTCCCATGGCGCATTAACTTGCATACGCCCAGACTCGCTGAGGTAATAATTCTTGACCGAACTGGTATCGGTCAACATTAAAAGGCCTGCCGCTTTCTCATCTAAGGCCTCGTTATATTTTACGAAAGCCTCATGTGTGACTTCCACGGTGCCGACATCTTCTTGGATCATCGTCATCAGACATTGAGCGACAAAACTCGCCCACATCTGGTACCAGGCCGGCAGTGCAACTCCACCAGAAATAGGTTGCGAATTGGGCCCATACAACATGAACAAATTAGGAAAATCAGGGACCATCATGCCGACATAGGCGCGCGGGTCTTGCGCCGCCCAGCGCTCATGCAAATTCACGCCACCCCGACCGATATATTCAGCGGGCCACAGGTATTTGACAATTTCAAATCCTGTGGCAGTGATGATGATGTCAACTTCACGGAACTCCCCATCGCTGGTTTCAATTCCGTTTTCAGTCACCCGCACAATATCTTGCGTGATGAGTTCTGCATTCTCTCGCGTTAAAGCCTTGTACCATCCGTTGTCAACGACCGGGCGACGCACCATCGGTGCATAATCGGGTATCAATTTATCAATCAGATCTTGACGCCCTCCCACTTGATCCGTGATGTAATTAATCAGAAACTGCCGCACCGTATCGCTTTGTTTGGTGATCTGCCCACCCTGCTTTTGCCACTCTGTATCGACTATCAAATAATCCTTGTGAAAGTTAAACAAGTGCATGATTGATGTGTAGCGACACCAATTCCAATACCCCGGCATATTGCTGGTGAGCCAATGAATCTCTGGCTCAACCTCTTTGCCATATTTATCTCGCGGACTAATCCATTGAGGAGTGCGCTGATACATATAAATTTGATCGGCTATTTCCGCTACTGGCGCCAGTAACTGAACTCCCGTTGAACCATTACCAAGGACGGCAACCTTTTTGCCTCTGAGATCAAGGTCCGTAGGCCATTGTGTGGGATGAATGATGAGACCCTTGAAATCTTCAGCTCCCGGCAGGTCGGGGTTCTTAGGATTAGCGAAAAGACCAGCGGCACTCACTATGGCATTGACCTCAGAATGTACGGTGTCACCGTCGGGACCAGTAAAGGACAACTCCCACCGTGAACTTTTTTCATCAAAGCGAGCTTCTTTGAGATCGTGCTCAAAGCGAATGTTGGGAGTGACGCCGTACTTCTCGGCAATGAATTCGAGATACGAACGTACATCTGCGCCACGCGCAAAATATTCTTTCCACGGATAATTGCGTTCGAAACAGAATTCATATGCGGCACTGAGTGTGTCAACTCGGACATCGGGGTACTTGTTAACACTCCAGGTGCCGCCAATCTCATGACGCCGTTCATAAATCGTGTAGGCTATTCTAAGGTGACCGAGTTGGACAGCAGTGGCGATGCCATTAAAACCACCACCGATGATGGCAACATGAAAATCTTGGGGAATTTGGTGCTTGCCTTCTGGCCAAAAAGCAAAGAAAGGAAGCTCCTCAAAGGCGACCACTTCGCGGTGCAACTCGAACTCTGCATCACTCGGATCTGCACCGAGGGCTATGGCCATCAATTTCTTGATCTCTTCGTCGGGTGGCTTACGCAATACAAACGAATCAAGCCCGTGATCAAGGATGTTGACCAAAAGTTCTTTCAACTTCTCTTTCTGCAGGGCATCTAATTGATTAACAGCTCCGAAAGTGGTGAGTTCTTCATCGCCACACGCCTGATAGACGGCGACTCGCAGAGCCGCCAGATCCGAAGCTTCAACTGCCCGCCGAATGAATTCACGCTCAACTTTTTTCAAGATCGCCTCGCTCTGAGAAAACGCCTCAACTCCTCAAACAATAGGTGATACCGCCACGCTTCTCGGTAGTTGGGGGCTCAGCAGTCTTGCCTAAAGATCCCCGCTATCGAGTCTTGCGAGAATAACGCGTGCCGTCTCACGTACTTCGTTGCTGTCAGAGAGTTGTTGTCCTGCGCGAACCTGGCGGGCCACACGCGGGTTTTTCAGGAATACCTCAGCATGGCGCAAGAAAAAATCCCAATACAGCACCGTAAAAGGACAGGCATCCTCACCCACTCGCTTCTTACGGTCAAAGACACATCCTTTGCAGTGGTCGCTCATCCGATCGATATAAGCCCCACCACTGGCATAAGGCTTTGTCGCCAACATTCCCCCATCGGCAAATTGCGACATTCCAATGACATTGGGGACCATCACCCATTCAGCCGCATCTACAAAACTATTCCACATCCACCTAGTGAATTGTTGCGGGTTGACACCAGCGATGAGTGCAAAGTTCCCTAACACCATCAGGCGTTCAATATGGTGTGCATACGCCCGATCATGCACGTGCTCAAGAGCAGACTGCATGCAACGCATAGGTGTCGGTTTGCTGCGGGTAAACAGTGGCGGTAAGGGTCTGATTGCCTGAAGTGCGTTGAGGTCTTTGTACTCAGGCATCCAGCGCCAGTAACAATTCCACATGAACTCGCGCCAGCCAATGACCTGGCGAATGAATCCTTCAGCACTGTTAATGGGGACTTTGCCACTTCGAAATGCTTCTTGCGCCGCATTCACTACTTCGCCTGGGAGCAAAAGACCAATATTCAGATACGGCGACAACAACGAATGAGCTAAATGCCAACTCGATTGCAGCATGGCATCCTCGTGTTCACCAAACATCGGCAGAAGTTCTTTGACGAAAAAATCTAATCTTTCAAGCGCACCGAGGCGATTTGTGGCCCATGTGCCATCCGGCGCTGCTCCCCACGTTGTCTCAGATACATCACGCATCACCTCAGCATCAATCTCATCTAATTGCGCATAGACAGGCTGCGGCCACCGGTCATGACCAGTCTTCGGTGGCGGTTCTCTGTTCTCTTCATCGAAATTCCACTGTCCACCTACCGGAGTGTCACCATCCATCAAGATATTTAGCCGTTTTCGCTGCCAACGGTAGAAATCCTCCATCTTGAATGTTTTTCGAGTACCTGCGAATTGTTCAAAGATTGATGGATGACAGAGAAATTGATCCGACATTTCAACGTGAACATCAAGAGATGCGACAAGTTCTCGAGCAGCAAAACTGTTCGGCTCCGTGACTGAAATCTGTGATGGCGCAAACATTTCCCGATGCCGCCTGACACCGTCGCTCATTGAATCCGCACGCTGATAGTCAACGCTGAAACCCTCTTCCCGCAATTCATCAGCAAAACGTCGCATCGACGTGACGATGAAATGTGCTCTCTGAATATGCCAGCGACGAGACGCTACTTTGGCCCGTGACTCCACCATCAGAATCTGATGGGTATCCGGGCGGGCAATGCGAAGGGCTCCGATATCACGATTCAGTTGGTCCCCAAAGACCCAAATGGTTTGAAGGTTCACCGTGTTCATGGTACGCACAACAACCTCGCAGTGCCTGCTCCAGGTCTCAATAACTACCAGCAGAAAATCTTCCGTTAGTATGTTTTCATGCGCTCAAAACTGATGATTGTCTGCGGGCTCTCATTGTTGTCGGCGTGCTCTTCCTCGAACAATGCAGTCAAGGAGACGTCAACCACAATGGCCCCCATGAAAGAAACCTCAACCGTCCCTATCCAGATCATCATGGCGGACGATATCCCTGTCGCTCACACCCCTGAAGGCGGCTACGGCACTTCATTTCCTCCCCTCATCCTCGACACATGCACGGAGCCGCTAGTTGCTGGAGCCCCAGACCTGCGCGGAATTTGGAAAACAATTTCCGCTACGAGGGGCGGCGAGACAGTCGCCCCCGATGATCGTTTGATGTCCTACACCGAGCGCATTGAGCAATGTGGAAATCGGATTGTGGATTGTGGCGGTGGAACAATCGCCGACGCACGCGCCGATGGGACTGCAGAAAATGGCGTCAATGATGTCTCAGTCTTTGACTACAAGACGCCAATTAACATCAGGGCCAGTTATGAAGATGGGGCCTTCGTCCTTCGCCCCGTTGGTCTTGAAGCTATTGAAGTTGTTCGCACACTAGACGCCGATGGTCATATGGTCTGGACGCGACCCGACATGGGTGGTATTCGTGTTGTGCTTGAGCGCGTCAGTGAGCCAAAGTAGGCACAACTTCCAGCAGGTGTGTTTCGATCCTAAAAGTGGTGTGCCTCGGTGACCCTTCTTGTGGCAAGATAATGGGATGGTTCAGCCTGAACAATTCGTACCGAATACCGATGATCTCGTCAACAACAATCGGCTATTTGCCGAGAGTTTCCCTGACAATGGTCTACCTCTAGCTCCCAAACGACATCTCGCCATCGTGGCCTGTATGGACAGTCGTATGGACATCTTTCAAATGCTTGGTCTTTCCCATGGCGATGCGCACATCATCCGTAATGCAGGAGGTGTCGTCACTGATGATGTCATCCGTTCTTTGGTTCTCTCCCAACGGCGGCTGGGCACCCAAGAGGTCATCCTGATCCACCACACAAACTGTGGGCTCCACAATGTTGATGAAGACAGTTTCAAACATGAGATTGAAGATGAGTGTGGCATTCGTCCATGGTGGGCCCTTGAATCATTTCGCGACCCATATAAAAGTGTGACCCAAAATATGAAACGACTATCCATGAGTCCATTCATCAAACACAAAATGCATATTCGCGGCTTTGTCTACGATGTCACCGACGGACTCTTGCACGAAGCACTGTAGATTTTCCTTTTTGTCAATCTCGTTCGCGCTCAGCCCACATTGCAGGCGTTCAAAGATCATCGACCTCATTACCGATATCAGTACCAATAATGAGCCGTCTATTCATTGACGCTCAAGTACTCCAAGGGTTCTTGTCCAAGCATCTTGCGAAAAGTCTGATGGTAATGATGCAACGCGGGCTCATTGCGCCCAAACAGAATGAAAGGTATTGCTGCAGCGTTTGCTGTTGTCTGCTGTGAAGCCCCCATGACATAGTCCTCATCACGAATCACACCAGCAAATCCTTGAGTTTGAAAATCAAGATATTCCTTAATACCTGGATTAGTTTGGTCGATATCGGGACTGACATAAAAGTTAATACGACTGAGATGGCGACCTGGATTAGCCCGATCGGGGTAGGTACGAACCAAGTAAACACCCGCCTCAAAAGGCATCAAAATAATATTTGGAAATAACCAGTACACAGGAAGTCCAGCGAATCTGATGTCCCATTCCTCTTCGGGCAACAATCGAATTTGATCAATGTCCCGCTTACACAGAATCATCCGATGCAAATGGCCGTCTTCGTCGTAGCACTGAACATTGCCATAAAAACCGTTATTCAGAGTGTTTTTGTGTAATACCGGGAAGTGGTAAGACTCACCAAAAGTGTCCAACGCCAGTTTCCAATTGGAAGCCACGTCATAAGAGTCTTGAGCCAAGGGGAGCAGTCGGTCAAATCTCCATGTCGAGAACTCATCGTTAAACCATTCGCCCAACAAGAAGTCCAGATCAATAGTTCCCTTCGGATCCGGATGCACGAATAACAAGCCGTGACGTTCTTCGGCTTGCAAAGGCAGTAAGCCCAAACATGATGTATCAACATCACCAAAATGCTCAGGCTTGGGCAAACCAACCAAAGCTCCACTTGTGTCGTAGGACCACGCATGAAAAGGACAGGTAAATCGACGCGTGGTACCACGCTCTTGTGTCTCCACGATCACACCGCGATGACGACACGAATTGACAAAAGCTTTGAGCGATCCATCCTGATCGCGGGTGGCGAGAATCGGAATACCTAAATCATTATTAGTGATGAAAGAACCCAACTCAGGCAGATCTCCCGACAAACCGATGCAGTGCGGCATACCAACGAAGAATTCCTGCCACTCGCGTTCAGCAATCACTGGATCGGTGTAAGCCATGGCGGACATTCTGACGACCCCACCAGCATCAACAGTGGTCCCCGAGTCAAGCTGAGCGCAAAGTTGCTTAATAAGTCGGACTTGTTCATCGTGACGCATTTTTCTATCCTACTTTCTTTCGCGACAAGAGTCGGAACAAAACTTCACATGTTCCCAATCACGGGACCATTTCTTGCGCCACTCAAATTTCAAGCCGCATGATTCACAGACACGAGGCACAAATCCATTCTTGGTTTTAGCCACATAATTCATGCCCATAGAGTACGGTCATCTCATGCATCAAACGGCTCTCCTTCTCAATTTTATGGCAACTTGGGCCATGGTCGGAGTCATCTGGTTTGTGCAATTAGTCCATTATCCACTTCTTTCAATCGTGCCAGTTGAGAGTGCCGCATCAATCGCCATCGTGCACCAGCGACGCACTGGTTTCGTCGTCGGACCGCCCATGGCTATTGAAGGAATCACCACATTAATCCTGTTGTGGTCCCGACCTAACGGCGTGTCATTGTGGATGCCATGGATAGCCGCAGTGTTCCTTGCCATCGCACTCGGATGCACAGTGTTGTTGTCAGTGCCGCGACACGAGCGCATGGTTCGCCAACCTGATGCGAAGACTGGACGTGAGTTGGTACTTACCAATTGGCCGCGAACCATTGCATGGTCAATGCGCGGCGTGCTGACTGCGATGATGGTGTCCCAAGTACTGCTGTAATCGTTGCATCCGCCGTTATTCGCCAAACGATCTCTGATCGTTTCACCGATCTCGGTACGGACGAGCCAACCCTAAGACCTCAACTATTTTTGTTCTCGGGCCAATTCTTTGGCCAATTCTCATTCACTGTCAGCGACCACTTTGGCTCTCGTCGTTCAAGGAAAGCCGTGACACCTTCACGAGCATCAGCCTTGCCCATCAAGTGCTGATGCAATGCACTTTCGGCTTGGTTCATGTCGTCCGACGTCATGGAGAATGACTCCCACAGCAGACGCTTACTGATTGCCACAGACACTGGAGCAGTATTGATGGCGATATCGTGCGCTACTTCTAAGGCCTGCGGTAAAACTTCATCGTTTGCGAAAACACGTGAAGCAATACCTAACTCAAGTGCCTCTATCCCATTGAAAGTCCGTCCGGTGAGCAAAATGTCAGCAGCCCGCGCAAGCCCAACGAGTCGGGGCAATGTCCAATGGCTCATGGCATCTGGCATCACTCCACGACGGACTTGCACAATGCCATATTTTGCATCCTGCGCCATAAAACGCAGATCACAATGCAGAGTAAGCGTCAGTCCGATACCGATGGCATGACCGTTGACCGCTGCTATGACTGGCTTACGAATCTTCCATGCGGGTGGGTTCACCGGGTTGGAACTGAAATCTGTTATTTCGGTTTTGTCAAAGACATCGGAGCCATGTGAAAAATCAGCACCAGCACAGAACGCTGGAGGAGTTCCCGTGACGACGACGACACGTACTGCATCATTAGTGTCCGCCATTTGATACACGTTGCCGAGCGCTTGCCCCATCGCTGCACTAAAAGCATTGCGCGTGTCGGGTCGGTTGAGGGTCGCCACAAGAACACCATCATCATGAAGTTCACAGAGAAGATCAGTCGTGCCAGTATCAATTGCCAGAGTCATGACAAGCGACCGGACGCTGTCTTGATCGCACTGATCGTTTGAGCAATGCACCCATCACTGATCGGATAGCCGGGGAAGTACAGACACACTCGATCTGCCTGATGACCAAAACGGCGGACGATTTCTGTTGCCACCTCGTTGGGTGTCCCAACAACGGCGATAGTCCGTAAGAGATCTTCATCTATCTTGCTCGCCATACCAGCCCAATCGCCTTGCTTTGACAAAGCATTGAGTTCAACTTGCAAGTCCCCGCGCCCTAAGACCTCGAGTACTGGACGGTAGGAAGGCGTCGAACCATAGAAGCCAATCAAGGTTTTCACACCACTCATTGCAGTTGCGATCTCCTCACTACTCTCCCCCACAGCACAAATAACTTCCACGATGATCTCAAAATCACTTCTCTGGCGACCACTCTTAGCGAAACCACGTTCAATCGCAGGCATAGTCCGCTCCACAAAGTGACGTTCGGAGTTAAAAGGCATGACGAGTAATCCATCGGCAACCTCGGCAGCCATCTCGGTCATCTTTGGACCAAGAGCACCAACGAGCACCGGAACCTTTCCATAAGGATTTGGCCCTGGATTGAAGTTAGGTGTCATCAGTGTGTGCGTTGTCCATGTGCCGCGAAAATCAAATGGTCCTTCGCCAGCGAAGTGATCCAAAATTGCCTTGGTGGCACACACCCATTCACGCATCTGCGCTACAGGTTTTTCCCACACTGACCCGTAACGCTTTTGAATATGTGGACGGATTTGCGAACCCAGGCCGAGGCGGAAACGCCCCCGACTCAGGGTTTGAAGATCATCGGCCGCATAAGCCAAGTGCAGTGGGCTTCGCGGAAAAGCCATTGCCACATTTGTCATCAAGTCAATATTCGTCGTCGTACTTGCTAAGACCAATGGGAAAAATACGTCATGAGCATTCTCAAAACTGAATAATCCATCGGCTCCGAGAGCCTGAAGTTCGGCGGCACGGGAAGCAGCATCACTTGGACCTGACATTGCGAGCGAAATATCAATTTTCATTGCAGCCTCATTTCTGGCACGTCAATGGATCTTAGGTCTCCATGGCGTAGCACTAGCAAACCCTTGACATGGTAAGACATAACTATGCTCAGTGATGAAAAAATTCTGATTACTGGTCCAGCAGGCCAGATCGCCTTGCCTTTGGTCAAATCCCTGGCGACCAATAATGAGGTGTGGGGAATTGCTCGATTCAGCGAACCAAATACGCGTGAAAGCGTCGAGTCGCTCGGCGTCACCACTCGCGCCATTGACTTGGCGACGGGTGACTATTCATCACTCCCTGACGACTTCACCTATGTCTTGCATTTAGCGGCCTTCAAAACTGAAGGGCCTGACTACAACCACGCACTCACCATCAATGCCGAAGGAACAGGTTTGTTACTCAAACATTGTCAGCGAGTAAAAGCTGCTCTGATCATGTCAACCCAATCTGTGTATAAGCCTGTCACAGATCCACTCCACGCCTTCAGTGAAAATGATCCACTCGGTGATGTCAACTACGTCATGTCTCCGACTTATTCAATCTCAAAAATTGCTGAAGAAGCCGTTGCCCGCTTTTGTGCTCGCGCCTACAACATCCCTATCACCATTGCCCGCATGAATGCCTCCTACGGACCCAACGGTGGGTTGCCTACATATCATCTTGATTGGGTTTTAGCTGACAAACCAATAGTCACTCGTTGGGACCCGTGTCGCTACAGCCTGATCCATCAAGATGACATCAACAATCAACTTGAAGCATTGCTTGACGCTGCCAGTGTGCCTGCCACCATTGTCAATTGGGCAGGTGACGAAACTCCATCAGTCCAAGAATGGTGCACTTTTATGGGAGAACTCACCGGTCGCTCACCGGATGTGCGAGTTGTTGATATGCCGGGTACACCACGAGGGGCGATCGCCGATGTCACCAAACGACGGGCGATCACGGGAACATGCCAGGTGTCATGGAAAGATGGCATCCGTCGCACCTACGCTGAGCGCCACGCTGATTCAACAAGCAACCAAATGACCGTCAGTGGTCAGTCAGCAAAACTACTGAACGAGATCGGAAAATTGTCGTGAACACAAAGAAAGACATCATCATTGCTCTTGGCGGAGAAAATTCATGGATTCACAACTGGTCATTGGGAGGTTGTGAGTTCTACGGCGAGATCATGGACGATGCCACGTTTGGAGTGTGGCTCTCAAGCGAACCGATATCGCCTGACGACTACGCCGACCTTGTTGCTCCAGAAGGTTTTCGCAAGTCAGGCGTCGGTCGCAGCCAACACGATGCAGCGTTTTTTCTGCGACCTCCGGGAGCAGATGTGGACGGTCCCGTGTCTTCGATGGTCGTTGATGGTCGTTCTTTTGGCCTTGTTGCACGACCCGGAAAACCTGAGTCAGGTTTCTCTGGGGTGATGGTGCTACCGGTGTACAAGAGCCACCGTCTGTTCTTCGCTAGCGGTCGGACCTTAGAACTGCTTGACACTGGCGATGGCTTCTCGCTTGTACCCCAAGCGGTTGAATCCCATCTGGGACGCCGTAAAGATCCGACTATTCAGCGCCAGATGCCAAACGGTTGGACATCGCGGCACATCACGCTCAAGGACAACCTCGTCATTGATCTTCCCTGTCCAGCCCGAGTTGCGATCTTTAAGAATGGCGACATTTTTCATGGGCCTGTTCAACTAGATTTACCGACATGACGACACCAACTTTTCTTCGGGCACCAGATGAGAACTTCGCCACCCTTGCCAACTTTCCGTATCAGCCGCACTATGTCGATATCAATGGATTAAGAATGCATTACATCGACGAAGGTCCATCCGATGGTCCCGTGGTCCTGATGTTGCATGGCATGCCGACGTGGTCGTATCTGTATCGAACAATCATCAAAGAGTTAGTCACACATGGATACCGATGCATCGCACCCGACCACATTGGCTTTGGTCGTTCAGACAAAGTGACTGACCCATCGTGGTACAACATTGCCCGTCATACCGCCAACATGAAGCAGTTCATCGAGACTCTTGACCTCACAAATATCACCATCATGGTTCAAGATTGGGGCGGACCCATCGGCCTTTCGCAGGTTGCACATATGCCCGAAAGATTTGCACGGTTGTGCATTATGAATACTTGGCTTCACCACGAGGGATATGAATACACACCTGGAATTTTGCAATGGATTCAACAATGGTCTGTGGGTGGATTGCTTGAGGCAAATATCCCAGAGAAGTTCACCTTGGGTGGACTGATGGCGATGGCTACAGCCCGTGTGACTCCACAAGATTCGCTTGGGCCATCACTGCGCGGAGAGACAGCAACCTACTCAGTTGAGGCCGCCGAAGTTAAAGATGCCTACGATGCACCATTCAAAGGTCTAGATCGCATCGGACATGCTGGCCCATACCGCTTTCCGATGAGTATCCCCCATCACGATATGGTCGCCGGGGATGCCGCCAACCAAGAAAAAAACTTTGCGATCATCAATGCTCTCAAGATCCCCATTCACTTCATGTGGGGTAATGAAGATTTTGTCTTCGTGACGCAATGGGGACGCCAATGGTCGTCAATGATTCCTCATGCAACATTTGAAGAGATCGATGGAGCCCGACACTTTCTCCAAGACACGCATGGAACAGAAATCGCCCAGCGCCTGCTCGCCCACGTCAATGCCTAGCGATTGCTCAGGAAAATTCTGAAAGTGCTACTACGGGCGGGGTGGAATCGGATGGACGATCGAAATCGAGTGCGTAGTCGTGGCAGCCTTACGAAACTTGGCTAATTCAATATACTCAGCCGAGTTCCACCATTTCAGACAAGCCTCTTCGGACTCAAACTTAATAATCACCGTGCGCCCTGCCTCGCGCGCACCTTCGAGAACCTTCGCTCCATCGTCATAGGTGACGAACTCCCCACCATGATCTTTCAAGATGGGAAAGAAGCCTTTCTCGTATAGGCGATAGCCATCTTTGTCATTCACGGTGAAGTGGGCGATGAAGTGCACAGTGCTGTCATGAGACATAAATTTTCCTTTTTTCTGCTGAGAAGACAAGACTAACCAGCCGAAATAACCATAACGCCACAGTTGATTCCATCACTCATCCATCAAGGACATCTACTATCTCAAGATATGAGTGAATTCCGAAACAGTTTTGAGTCACTTCAGCAGCGCCGACTGCCAAGATGGTTTGACGAGGCAAAATTTGGAATTTTTGTGCACTGGTATCCGGCTTCAGTACCGGCTTATGCCCCACTCACCGAGGACCTTTTTACACAATCCAGCAAGTACGGCGATGTCACCGCATTTACCGAATCTCCTTATGCCGAGTGGTACATCAACTCATTGGCAATCGAGGGCTCGTCAGTTCATAAACACCACTCAGAGGTATACGGCAAGAAGCCTTACGATGATTTTGTCACCGAGTTTTTCCGCGAGTCGCAAGAGTGGGACCCTCAATCTTGGACCGATGTCCTAACCCAGTCACACGCTAAATATTTGGTGATGGGCACAAAACATATTGATGGTGCTCTGATGTGGCCGAGCGCGACACATAATCCTTTCAAAGGTTCGCAGTACACCTCAAGCCGCGATCTAGTCGGTGAAGCTTGCACCGCCGCCCAATCTGCCGGGATGCGTACAGGTCTGTATTACTGCGGTGGCTTGGATCTGACATTTCAAGGCTTGGGTTACAACGGTTGGATGAGCATGTTGATGGCAACTCCACAATCAAGCGAATACAAGGCATATGCCACTGCTCATTACATGGAACTCATTGAGCGCTACTCGCCAGATGTGTTGTGGAACGATGTCGGTTGGCCAGGCGGCGGGGATGGTGCGCTTCAACTTATGGCCGACTACTACAACATCAATCCCGATGGTTTGGTCAATGACCGCTTTGACATGATCGCCTCGGCTATGGGCACATCTCATTGCGATTTCATCACCCCCGAATATTCCTCAGGTCTCACCAAAAAAGATAAGAAGTTTGAAGTGTGTCGAGGGATCTCGATGAGTTTTGGCTACAACCAACTTGACGATGAGACGACATATGCAAGTGCTGAGGAACTCATCCACTTGCTAATCAACAGCGTGGCCGATGGCGGCAACTTACTTCTCAATATTGGACCCAAAGCCAACGGAGAGATACCAGATATTCAGCGCCAACGTTTGATCGCAATTGGTTCCTGGCTGGAAATCAACGGAGCAGCCATTTTCGCTTCTCGCCCACACCCCATGGGCACTCTGACAAGCGAGTGTGGCCTATCAATCCGCCTCACCCAAGGTCAAGATGATGCGACCTACGCAATGGTTTTAGGAAAGCCGCGCTCGCCAGCGCTACACATCTCTGGACTTCCCGAGGGTCCTGTTGAGCTACTCGGTGTCTCCGATGAAATCCAACGCAACGGCAACACAGTAACGCTGCCGGGTCGATTACCTGAGCACAGCGCAATCACCCTGCGCATCAGTTGACTAGGGCCATAAGGGTTCAGGAACAGTCCAGGAGACCGGATTCCCCCATGTGTTTTGAAAGGCGACCTCATGAGGCTGTTGGCGTTTAGCCACACCCCATCTACCCGTGGGATAACCAATAGTGATCATCGCCATCGGCACCCACTCGCCAACTGGCGGTGCTCCCAAAATGTCCAACACTTCCTGTGTGTGCTTTTTGAAAAGCAGTGTCGTGAGCGATGTCCCGAGACCTTCAGCGGTGGCCGCTAACTGCAAACTCCAAAGTGCTGGAAAGATTGAACTCTCACCATTCGGTTTTCCCCACGCAAATAACAACACTGGAACCTTGTCCAAGTTGTCGGCCAACCAGCGACCAGAGGCATAGGTCTTCTTTGCTTGAATCACTTCTGGATCATTTGGATCACCATCTTGAATGAGATCCATCACAGACTTGTATTGATTGGCGTTCAACTCGGTGAGACCATCGCTATAAATCTTTTGTAGCGCCGACTTCTTGGCTTGATCAGTGACGATCAAGAAACGCCATTTTTGCGTATTGCCTCCTGATGGGGCGCGCACTGCGGCATCCAATAGTTTGGCCATCACTTCATCAGGAATCGGATCGGGTTTAACTCGGCGCATCGCACGAGTGGTGTACAGGGCTTGTGAAATATCCATTCCTTTATTGTGGCACCACTGCCTACTGTGTCACCCAGCCGTCAACCGTGAGAACCAAGTCGAGTACATCCCCAGTCGGGAATTTGAACGGCAAGCGCGGTCCAAGATGGGCCACCACCTTGCCAGACACGGCCTGTGGCAGTGTTGCTTCAGCGGTCCAACGATGAGTTCGAGCAGCGCGAATCTCACTGATCTCGATGGTCCCGCCCACAGTTTCAACAGCCCCCAATAAGACTCCACTTTGTTGGTAGCCGTCAACAATGAATTCGATTTCTCCATCGGCATACCATTCCAAATCGCTGGCGATAGGTACCGCGTTTCCATACGCCAACCCGAGAGCATCTTGTGGATCTTCAAGTTCAACAGCGTACGTTTCGTTTCCGAGTGACCATTGTTCAAAGGGAGAGTCACAGGTGTACTCGGCCCACAATGCCGATGCCTTGGCAATCATTGGATCACTGCGACGAGGTATTTCAAACTCGGTGATGTGTAACAGAGGGGCATCTGGGCGCCATAGTCCCCAGCAGTACCAAGCATCTGATTGACCTAGCAGGCGATAGGAGGTGTATCCCGCTATCGATTGATCCTCGTCCCACCACGAAAAGGTCCACTCTTCACAATTCGCATCGGGATGTGCACGCTCGTGTTGTTTCGCAAACATTAAGGAAAGGCTAGGCGCCTTTAGCGACTTCCATCTAGCCTGCATTCTGTGAACCAACCACTTATCTGCTTTGAGAACTCCTACTCTCAAACCTTCCCAGAACTCAATGAGACGTGGCAGGCTGCCCCCGCCTCGGCTCCAAAGCCACTGATCATTAATCAACAACTGGCTCATGATTTGGGCATTGATCTCGCAGCATTAGAGACGCCCTCGGGCACAGACTTTCTCGTTGGCAATCTTGTTCTTGAAGGTTCAACACCAGTAGCCATGGCCTATGCCGGTCACCAATTCGGTGGCTACTCGCCTCGCCTCGGAGATGGACGAGCCTTGTTGCTCGGTGAGGTGATCAACGTTGGTGGACAACGCCGCGATATTCATCTCAAAGGTTCGGGTCGCACTCCATTTTCTCGCGGCGGTGATGGCAAGGCGGTCGTCGGGCCGATGCTACGTGAATACATCATCAGCGAAGCAATGCATGCACTTGGCGTCCCCACGACCCGATCCTTGGCGGTCATCGCCACCGGCGATCAAGTTGCTCGCGAAACTTGGCTTCCCGGAGCCGTGCTGTGCCGAGTGGCCGAGAGTCACCTTCGAGTTGGCACATTTCAATTTGCCGCTCAACACGAAGATGAGACCCTATTGCTGCGTCTCGCCGACTACGCGATTGATCGCCACTATCCGCATGCTCGCCAGAGCGACAATCGGCATCTCGCATTCTTTCAAGCAGTGGTTACTCAACAAGCCTCACTACTTGCCCAGTGGATGCTCATTGGTTTCGTCCATGGAGTGATGAATACAGACAACATGACGATCTCTGGGGAAACAATTGATTACGGTCCTTGTGCATTTATGGATGCCTTTGATCCGGCCACGGTCTTTAGTTCAATCGACCATCAAGGGCGTTACGCGTATGCCAACCAGCCACATATTGCTCAATGGAACTTGGCGCGTTTGGCTGAAACACTTTTGCCGCTCTTTGCTGACAGCCAAGTAAAGTCAGTGGAAGTCGCCACAGCAGTACTGCTCGACTTCACTGTGCAGTATCAGTCCTTCTGGCTGACAGGGATGCGCAAGAAACTCGGCATCTTGAATCAACAAAATGGTGACGAGGAACTGATCACAGAACTTTTTGACATCATGCAGGCGCAAAAAGTTGACTTCACATCACTTTTTCGTTCCCTGTCATCATCTGTGCGAGGCGACTCGTCATTGGCACGTGCACTATTCACTGAACCCACCGCCTTTGATCGGTGGGAGTCAAGTTGGCATGAGCGTCTATCGTTAGAGACCACTGAGGGAATGGCGGTCGCCGATGTGATGGACCTAGTAAATCCGATCTACATCCCTCGTAATCACACTGTCGAAGGGGCATTGACCGCAGCCACGGAGGGTGACCTAACACCGTTGCATCAACTTCTTGATGTTCTTGCTCAACCCTTCAAGCAACGATCTGGATACGAGTCGTTTGCCACTCCCGCGCCATCAGAGTTCACTCACTACCAAACCTTCTGTGGCACCTGATATTTTCGCTGAGGTTGGTTTTAGATTCCGACGATGACAGACGAGCCGTGCCCGAATAAGCCTTGATTGGCTGTGATCCCAAGTTGAGCATTCTCGATCTGTCGGCCGTGAGCCTGACCGCGTAATTGCCACACAAGTTCGCAGACTTGAGCAATAGCTTGGGCCGGAATCGCCTCGCCGAAACAGGCCAAACCACCACTCGGGTTGACGGGGATGCGTCCACCCAAAGTTGTGGCTCCTGAGCGCAATAATCCTTCGGCCTCACCTGGAGCACACAATCCTAAATGCTCATACCAATCGAGTTCGAGGGCCGTGGATAGGTCGTACACCTCGGCCATCGACAAATCCTCGGGACCCACGCCGGCTTCTTCATAGGCGTCCCAGCAAATTGAATCTTTGAAACCGCGCACTGGCGGCATGACCACAGCAGAGGAATCGGTGGCGAAGTCTGGCATCTCGAGAATTGTCTGAGGGTAGGTTGGAGTACTAGTGCTCACAGCTTTGATACGCGGCACGCCCTTTAACGATCCGAGATGACGTTCTGCATAGGCGCGACTTGTCACGATCATCGCTGCTGCCCCATCGGATGTCGCGCAGATATCAAGTAGGCGCAGTGGATCACTGACGACCGGACTATTCAGCACATCTTCTACAGCACTCTCTTTACGAAATCGAGCATTTGGATTGTTGAGACCGTGCAACGAATTCTTGACTTTGACTTGCGCGAAATCCTCTGCGGTGGCACCGTAAAGATCCATGCGGCGGCGAGCGAATAGAGCAAAGTACACGGGGTTAGTGGCGCCCAATAAATGAAAGCGCAACCAATCAGGATCATTCTTGCGATCTCCGCCACCAACTGGGGCGAAAAATCCTTTGGGTGTGGTGTCAGCGCCGATCACCATCGCGACATCGCAAAAGCCGGCGAGAATTGAGGCCCGCGCCGCTTGCAAAGACTGTGAACCGCTGGCACACGCTGCGTAACTTGATGAGACACGAGCACCGGTCCAACCAAGTTTTTGAGCGAATGTTGCACCTGCAATGAAACCTGGATAGCCATTACGAATGGTGTCAGCACCAGCTACATACTGAACGTCCTTCCATTCAATTCCCGCATCCTTGAGAGCGGCTCGAGCGGCCACCATCCCGTATTCGGTGAAATCACGACCCCACTTACCCCACGGATGCATACCCACACCAAGTACTACTAAATCGCGATCATTCATCAGGCACCTCCCACATCGGAGGGTTGCACTGCGGGAGCCCAGACATAGACCATGTAATCGACTCCATCTTCGTTGTATAAAACATCAGTCTCTAACTGCATGCGCATACCGACTTTAAGATCAACCGCCAAAATGCCTTTCGGTGCCTGACCCAAGACGATGATTCCCTCGGCTTCTAACTGCACGGCAACCAAGGCGTAGGGCTCAAAAGGATCGCTGGCACGATACGGCAGGGGCGGGGCATAACGATTCTCCGCGTAACTCCAGACATTGCCGAAGCGCGATAGTGGCGTGGGCAACAATTCGTCGCTATCACACGAGGGATTAGGGCAAGCGCCGTCACGCGGAGGGAAGACGTAGGTTCCACACATGACGCATTTCGACCCGATTAAGTGAGGGTCTTGATCCAGCGTGAACCAACCTTCAATAGCCGGGACTTGAGAAGACGGAGCAGTAGTTATTTCTGACACTCCGTCAGACTAACCAACCGAGCCCGCCACGCGATCAAGCAAAGGGACAAAATCTCGGCCGATAATCTTGTCGAGATCCTCTTGTTGCATGTGCACACCATCTCCGCGCAAGTCGCCAGGGATGACCTCACTTGCCGTCACCATCCCTGCCCAATCAACAAGATGAATCTGTGGCCAGAGTGCAACCCAACTCTGCATCGCTGCATTCCACGCTGCTACCCGTTCGGGTTGAGAAAATGGGGCGCCACCAAGTGCTCCACCGTGTACCTCGGGACTATTCATTAACATCAGGGTGATGCCGCGGGTATCAAATTCACCCATCATCTGAGTCATCGCTACATCGTGAACTGCCAAGAACTTTGGATCACTCACTGTGTACCACTTTGGATCACCCAGATACATCTGCTCGGCTTGCTCGGGTATTGAGGCGATTGCCACAACGATTGACGGAGCAAATGAATCTAGAGCAGTCATCCATTCACCGTTTAGCGTGGGACAGTTTTCCATATCAAATTCGGTATCTTTCCACCAACGGACTTTGGCCACCTCGATGAGTGGACAATTTCGACCACCGGCCCACAACACGCTGTACCGCTCCCCGACCGTGTCGTCTATCGCCGTGGCTACACCGAACGATGTTGAATCACCAATCACCATCACCCGAGTGCGATGATCCTGACCCTGCAGTTCGGTATCAATCAGCAGAAGTGCGTCGCGCAATATCTCGGCTGAAGGTTGGTGCAGCGAAACCAAGTTTGAAATACGCATACCCGCATCAGCAATGTCATTGGAGAGCACGTCACTAGACCCATAATCAACCACAATTACTGGGGTCACACCGAGTGGCTGGATAATGTCAGCGACGACCTGCTCGCTCACCGAAAAAATCCGAGTGTCAGTACTGGGCTCTACCCCATCACTAAGAAGCGGTAGAGCAGCAACAAGCGATGCAATTAATGTTCGCTCAGCGGACCCGATTGACAAAACAACTAGATCAGGCTTTGACTCCGCCAGCATTCTTTGCGCAATCGCCGTCAGCGATTCGCACTCACCGCTAGCAATCTCAAGCGGCCGAACAGGACAACCCTCACGAACTCCATTGACGATCTCAATCGGAATCTCATCTCCAATGGCTTGACGGACATCACTTTCAATCAGAGGTTCGCTTCCAAGAACTAAAATTTTTAATGGCGCTCTCTGAGGCTCAACCACAGAGGTTGTCGGGGCCATGGTGAATTGCACAAACTCGTCAGGGGCATCGACACCAGCGAGCGCCGAAGGACTAGCTGTTGAAATTCCTGCTATCGCAATCACTGCGAGGATCAATGAAACGACAAATGCCCAACTCGCCTGACGACTCCCCCTCAAGACCCGTCGCAGCCGAATCGGATTTTCGATCACTCGCGCAGAGATCAAACCAAGAGAAAGACTCACCAGCAGCCGAATCAGCGATAGCGCCAAACCGTCAAAACCCAGACGTTCTTCATTCAGTAATACAAATACTGGCCAATGGAAGAGATAGACCGAGTAACTAACCTTGCCCAGTTCAACCAACGGGCGAAATGACATCAAAGAACGAACGGGTCCGGGCACAAGAACAGCGACAATAAGTAAACACGAAATAATCGTGCAACCAGTCAGGCCACCCTGATATAGCCACCCATCACTGGCGTTAACAGTCCCCGAGATATACACATATACGCCGAGAGCAATGACGCCACCTGCAGCAAAAAATACTTGAATACGTTGAGTTATTTCCTTGCGCATGGGAACCACTAGAGCCAGTAAAGCACCGATCAAAAACTCCGCCGCTCGAGTGTGCGTGCCGTAGTAGGCCACGTTGCGCGATGAGGTGAGGACCATCGCACCTGCACTTAAAGCTGCCAGCAATGCCAGCGTTGGGAGCATGAGTCGTCTCCAGCGCAACAGCACCGCCATGAGTATCGGAAAAATAACATAGAACTGTTCTTCAATCGCCAGTGACCAAAAATGTAGAAGTGGTGAAGGTGTTGATTCAAAGAGTTGGGCGTATGTCGTTCCTGCAGTGGCAAAGCGCCAGTTAGCCCCGTAGCCGACGGTGGCCAAGAGATCCCCGCGTAATCGTTCTCCCGTGAACACCCCTGCCAAAGCAAGGACCGTCACAGCCAATACAACGACGATTGAACCGGGCGCTAGTCGTCTCAGACGCCGCGACCAGAAATGCTTCAGGTCAGTTCTCCCAGTTCGCGCATGATCACTGATCATCAACTGAGTGATCAGATACCCTGACAGAGTGAAAAATAAAGAGACGCTGAAAACACCACCTGGGACTCGAGACCACCCAAGATGGAACAGCATGATGGTGATCAGGGCTAAGGCCCGAAGACCGTCAAGGCCAGCGACATATGGCAATCCGCTTTGCTCTTTTCCCGACACACTTGCAGGATAGTTCTGTGACGTCAGCTACCGACATCTGACCTGACGATTTCTGACTGAGCGTCAGATTTTTGCAATGCTCAGACTAAGGTTTGAAACGATATGGACCTCAACGAAACCGCCCAAGAATCGGCGTTCCGCTCCGAAGCCCGCACATGGCTTGAAGCCAACGTGCCAACATCTGCGCTACCTAGTTTTGACACTGCAGAGGGATTTGCACTCCACCGCGCATGGGAACAGAAACTTTACGACGGAGGATGGTCCGCTGTCTCGTGGCCAGTTGAATACGGTGGTCGCGATGCCGACTACATCATGTGGCTGATTTTTGAAGAGGAGTACTACCGCAGCGGTGCTCCAGGTCGGGTCAATCAGAACGGGATCTTTCTTCTCGGCCCCACCATCATGGAGGTAGGGACGCAAGCACAAAAAACAAAGTTCCTTCCATCTATGGCATCATCAGAAATCGTTTGGGCACAAGCATGGAGTGAACCCAATGCTGGAAGCGATATGGCCAGTATTCGCAGTAAGGCCACCCGTGACGGCGACGAATGGGTTCTTAATGGTCAAAAGATTTGGGCCAGTCGTGCGGTATGGGCCGATTGGTGTTTTGGCATCTTTCGCACGGACCCCACTGCCGAACGACATCGAGGATTGACATTTATTTTGTGTCCCCTTAACCTGTCGGGAATCACAGTGCGACCAATCGCACAACTTGATGGCGACACCGGTTTCGCCGAAATCTTTTTTGACGATGTACGCGTTCCCGTGGCGAACACTTTGGGCGAAGAAAATAAAGGTTGGGCTGTCGCAATGGCTACCGCTGGGTTTGAACGCGGCGTCAGTCTTCGCAGTCCAGCACGCTTCACCGAGGCTGTGAAGCGACTCATTCATCTCTGGAAAACTTATGGCGATCCGAGCGATACTGCACTTTCGGATGCAGTTGCTGATGCGTGGATGCAAGCCGAGGGATACCGATTGCACACGTACCAAACGGTGACGGGCATGTTGGAAGGTCGCACTATTGGCGCGGAAGCAAGTCTGAACAAGATCTTTTGGAGTGAGATGGATGTTCGGATCCACGAAATAGCACTCCAGATCCTTGGTCCTGAAGCCGAACGCATGCAGGGACCATCTGAGAGATGGGTAGACGGTTTCCTGTTCTCGCTGAGTGGCCCGATCTATGCCGGAACAAACGAAATTCAACGCAACATCATCGCCGACCGAGTTTTGCAATTACCAAAAGGCATGTGACCCATGAAGTTTTCCTTTACTCAAGACCAGCGCCTCTTCGCCGAGGGACTGCGCGACTTACTGAGCAAACAATGCACCCCGACCCACGTACGTGAGGCGTGGGAAAACCACGCTGGCCATCTCCCAGATCTCTGGTCACACCTCGCTGAGATGGGCGTGTTGTCAATGTTGGTACCCGAATCGCAAGGCGGGATGGGTGGCACCTTGATTGACGCGGTGTTGCTATTCCAGGAACTTGGCCGCGCTGCTGTACCGGGACCAGTGCTTGAGCACATGGCCGTCGCCGCACCTGCTCTTGCTCACTCGCAATGGGCTCCCGCACTCAATGACGGCACCACTATTGCCACTCTGTGGGTCGACACGGGTCCTTATGTTGCTCACGCACAGGTCGCCGATCTTGTTTTACGCAATGATGCGGTCATCACTGGCTTTTCGTCAACCGATGT
>CAMAYS010000023.1:0-22082 GCA_945862545.1 Bifidobacterium breve
AGCGGTCCGTGAATATCAAACCAGTAATCAAGAAATTCCTGATGAGTTGTGCCTGGCTTGCGCTTGAGCATTGAGACGAGTCGAATCATGGTGATGCCTTTCAGTTCACTAAATTTCTATTACAAACCTAAGAAAGATCCACCATCGCAGATGATTGTTTGACCAGTCACAAAAGATGAATCATCACTTGACAAAAATAATGCCACAGAGCCGATGTCTTGGGTGATATCGCCGACCCGACCAAGGGGTGTTCGGGCTTCAATAGCGCGCTGCAACGCCGGATTTCGATTAAAGGCGCTCAAAAGTGCTGGGCTACCAGCGACTGGACCAATACAGTTGACGGTCACGCCGTGTTGACCCCATTCACGAGCCAAACTTTTAGCGATCGCGCGTTGAGCGGCCTTGGCTGGTGAATACAAAGGAATATTTGCGCTGCCTTCAATGCCCGACGGTGATGTGATCAGGATCAATCGTCCGCCACCTTGACCCACCGGTCGTGCCGAAGATGAAATCAGGTACGGCATCGCTGCACGAGCACAAAACAAACTGGCCCACACCCCAGTTCGTGACATAGAGGTCCAGTGTTTATCGATCTGCGCTTGCTCTAACTTATGGGGGATGCCGCCCATGAAGGCATTATGCACCATGATGTCCAGTCGTCCAAACTGTTGCACCGTCTGCTCCACACACTCGTCAACCGAACGCGAAACTGAAACATCAGTGACAATGCAGACAGCCGATCCACCTGCCGAACGAATCGACTCAACAACGGGCTCACCGGTTTCTGCTCTTCGCGCGGCGATCACAACTACTGCACCCGCCTGTGCCAAGCGACGTGCGATACCTTCGCCGACTCCCTGACCTGCTCCCGTCACGATGGCCACCCGATTTTTCAGTCGGAGATCGCTCACATCCACAATCCACCGTCGCAAACAATCGTTTGACCCGTGATATCGCCTGAGGTCTGACTACACAGCCACGACACCACGCCAACAGGACTGACTTGGCCAACTAACGAACGCGGAGCGATTGACACTGGACCAGACACGTCTGGATCAATGTCAAACCAATGTGGCTCAACCGCCACTGCATTCACTGTTATTCCGGCTTGTCCCCATTGACGAGCTGCCGATTTCACCAAAACACGCGCCGATTCTGCGAGTGCCGATTGGGCAACTAGTCCCGCCCCACCTGACATACCCGTCGTGGGAACCACAACCACAATGCGATGAGAGCCCCGCGCATGTGCTTCTTGCAGATTGACGATGACCTGTTGCATTGGCTGTTCATACATGACGTCGATCATTTCGTCGGTGAGATCAAGAAGCGAATCCACGACCATGGCGCCTTCAACGCCAACAACAATCACCGTGCTCGGAGTATCGCCCTGCACTTCAAACCGCAAAAGTTCAGCTAGGGCGCCATGGCCCAAGACTGTCACACTCACGACACTGCATCCCCAGTTTCAAGATGGGCGGATGCGTCACCGTAAGCGTCAACCAACATAATTCGTTGAGAAAAAGCCCAAGCACCAGAGGCATTTTGAGTGAACTCATCGTGATAGCGACCAGATGCCACAACTTGAAGGGGCAATACACCGGGCACGTTTTGTAAAACGGTGAACTGTGAACGAGTTCGCGCCTGACCGGGTGCATCAGATTCGAAGATCGTATTTGTCACGAGATGTTTTGTCCGCGGTATCCCCTCATAGGTTTTTACAAATTGGTGCATGACCTCACCGACCATCTCGCCTGGCACTGCAGGCTGGTCTGGCCCCGCCATAAAAACAGGCACACCAGCAAAAAGTACCGAGAGACCGTCAAAGTTGCCGCTATCCACAAGTTCGGCATAGACGTACAACAAATTGAGAACTGCTCTTTCATCTCCGTAAGTAAGCACGGGAACACCCTAGATCAACTACGGTCAAAGCATGGCTGATAATGAAAACAACCCCCCGCAACCCTCTGGCTCATGGCCGATACCCGGCGAACAAACCGATGAACTTGTACGTGCCGCATTCCCACTGCGTCTCGGGCTTGTCGAAGGAAAAGTTGCCCTCGTGACCGGAGCCGGTCGAGGAATCGGTGAAGCAACTGCGCGTTTATTCGCCGTTGAAGGTGCCGCTGTTGTTGTCTGCGATATTGATGGGGACGCTGCCCAATCTGTCGTGCAATCCATTCAGGAACGTGGCGGAGAGGCCGTTGCAGTCGTTGCCGATCTCACTAAGGAAGATGAAGTCGCCGCCGTCATCACGACTGCTATTGACCGCTATGGTCGCCTTGATTGTGCAGTCAACAATGCTGGAGTCAGTGGTCGCTTTGGATCGTTTATTGATTTGCCGCTGCACGAATGGCAACACATGATCAACGTCAATTTAACCAGTGTTTTCCTCTGCTTAAAGTATGAACTCGGCGTCATGGCCGCACAGGGCTTTGGCTCAATCGTCAATGTCTCTTCGGGAGCAGGCGTCGTTGCCGCACCTGGTCTTCCGCATTACACAGCCGCCAAGCATGGTGTACTCGGTCTGACAAAATGTGCTGCCACGGAGTTCGCCGCCAAGGGAGTACGCGTCAACGCGATTCTCCCCGGCACCACTCGAACACCAATGATTAATGGATTTATCAACGGCGACCCAGCGATGGAGAAAATGGTTAGTCGCGGTATCGGTCGTGGCCATATGGGTGAACCCTCAGAAATAGCAGAATCAGCAGTTTGGTTATGCAGTGACCGAGCCAGTTTCGTCTGTGGTGAATCGTTATTAGTTGATGGCGCCACCGTCTGTCGCTGACTTTTTCTTGTCATTCAAACATTAACTCCACGACGACATAATGTCATCAACACTGTGTTCACCTGAATGACAGGGCACGCCTGCGTTAGCTGCAGTGCGCGAAAAACGTGGTGCCGCTTGTGCTTGAACCACACCATTGATCGTCACAACAGTGCCTCGTGCTGCAGTGTGAGGATGACTGGCGACTTCGCTCGGTGACAGTACCGGAGCAAAACAAGCATCGGAACCCTCAAATATTTCTTCCCATTGCTGACGCGTTCGTTCGGCAAACACTTGCGCCATACGAACTTTCGCGGCTACCCAAAGGGTGCGATCATTTTGTTTGTCGGCAGACAACAACGCGTCCTGAGCAACACCGAGACGATCAATAAGTTCAGCGTAGAACTGTGGCTCAATGGCTCCAACTGAAATCCATTTGTGATCGGCGGTCTCGTACACATTGTAAAAGTGCGCTCCACCGTCAATGTGGTTCGTCCCCCGCTCACCCCAGAACCCGCTCGTGGAGGCCGAGAAAAATGGTCCGAGAATCATCGCCGCCCCGTCCACCATGGCGGCATCGATGACTTGTCCCTTGCCACTAGTAAAACGCTCAACAAGAGCACTCGCCACGCCCATCGCAAGAACTAAGCCACCGCCAGCAAAGTCACCTAGGAGGTTGATGGGTGGAGTCGGGGGTTGGCCCGCAGAACCAATGAGATGCAAGGCCCCCGACAAAGATATGTAATCAATGTCGTGCCCAGCGGTGTGGGCCAACGGGCCCTCTTGACCCCAACCAGTCATTCGTCCGTAGATCATGCGTTCATTACGACGACAAACTACATCTGGGCCGATGCCGAGTCGTTCGCATACTCCTGGCCGAAATGGGTCAACGAATACATCAGCACGGTCGGTGAGTTCAAGCAGTGTGGCAATGTCAACTGCACTTTTTAAATCCAAAGCAATACTGCGCTTCCCGCGCATCATGGGGTTCGTTGCCAACCGAGTTCGATGTACCCGCGCCGCTACCTCGGGACGTTCCACAGCGATCACATCGGCTCCGAGATCGGCCAAGATCATGGCCCCATAAGGACCAGGTCCTTGCCCGACTAATTCAATGACCCGCACACCGTGCAATGGTCCGGCCATCGCCGTCAGCCTTCGAGACCAGCGTCAACCATGGCCTGTTGCTTCGCCCAGCGATAGTCACTCTTGCCCGCTGGCGAACGCACCATGAGAGCCACCAATGTCAATTGACGGGGCACTTTGTAACCCGCGACATGTAAGCGACAATGCTCCTGAATACTTTCTAACGTTGGCGATGTCCCGGCGCGCGCTTGCACAACAGCGGTCACCCGCTCGCCCCAACGGTCATCAGGTACGCCGACAACAACGGCATCAAAAACTTCGGGATGGCTTTTCAAAGAATTCTCCACTTCTTCAGGAAAAATCTTTTCTCCGCCACTGTTAATGCACACAGAACCACGGCCTATCAAAGTAATCGTGCCATCTACTTCAAGTCGAGCAAAGTCGCCAGGAATTGCGTAGCGCGTTCCATCGGGAGAGGTCATAAATGTGGCCGCGCTTTTCTCTGGATCCTTGTGATATCGCAACGGAATATTGCCGGTGCGCGCCAAGCGACCCATTTCGCCAGGTTTTACAGGCATTAAATCCTCACCCAAGACAAAAGTGTCACGTGCCGCAGTGACGGTTGGACCGCCCTTCATCTGAGAGTCTTTATCAACTCGGACAATTCCATTGGCCCCACCTTCACTGGAACCGATGGAATCGCTGATCATAATATTTGGAAATAATTCCATAAATTGTTCTTTACAAGACTGGGAGAACAACACAGCGCTGGAAACCACAGCAAAGAGAGATGTTAAATCATGTGCCGCTGCATGTTCAGAGATGTAATCAAGTAACGGCCGTGCCATTGCATCCCCGGTGATCATCACGAGATTCGCTTTCTCGCTCTCAACTGTTCTCCACACATCGGATGGATCAAACTTTCCTCGCAGAATGACTTTATTCCCAATAAAACTTTGGCCCATCACACTCCACTGCGAGGCTCCATGCATCAACGGCGGCAACGGATAGGAAATGAGAGGAAATCCTGTCCGACCTTTTTCAACGAAACCATCGGGGCTCGTTAATTTGACACCAGTCATGATGTCGATTCCACCACCAAGTGCCATCACCACATCGCCATGACGCCACACCACACCCTTGGGCATCCCAGTTGTCCCACCAGTAAACAAAATGTAGATGTCGTCATCGGACCGCGGTGCGAAATCGCGCTCAGGGCTCTGATTCGCCAATGCAGATTCGTAATCATCACCAATGATCAGCATTGGCAAATCTGGTGCCACCGTACGAGCCCGCTCAGCAAACTCTTCTTCGACAATGAGATAGCTCAAATCGGCATTGTCAAAAAGATACGACAACTCGTCCTCAACATAGCGATAGTTGATGTTGACCCAGACCGCACGAATCTTGAATATCGCCCACAATGACTCAACCCATTCGACGCGATTTAAGGCGTAGATGCCCACGTGGTCCCCCGCTTTAACGCCCTGAGACTGCAGATAATGAGCTAATTGATTGGCTCGCTGATCCAACTCGGCGAATGTGCGACGAGTGCGGTCATCAACGATGTAGTCCCGATCAGGCCACTCATCCACGGCAGCTTCAAAGAGATCGGCAAGGTTAAAAGTCGTTGCTGGCATATCTGTTTGTTATCACATCACAGTGGATATCACCGAACCCCATCGGTCGTAGTAGAAAATAGATACGAGTTTGGTCGTCGCACCACAAGATGAGGAGACAAGATGTCTGGTACCGAGCACTTATTGGTTGAGCAAGTGGGACACACATTGGTCATCACCATGAATCGTCCTGAAGCAAAAAATGCCCTCAGTTCGGCAATGCTTGTTGGGCTAGCCGATGCCTGGGTTCGTCTGAACGAGGATGAAGATCTGCGTTGCGCAGTGCTCACTGGCTCCGGTGGATCATTTTGTACTGGCATGGACCTCAAGGCTCGGGCCAACGATGATTCTGCGCCCAACCCCTATCAGGAACGCTGGGCCGCTGACCCAGATCTGCATTGGAAAGGACTTTTGCGCCACTATCGCTTGCGCAAACCTTTGATTGCTGCCGTTGAGGGTTACGCCGTCGCTGGTGGAACGGAAATTTTGCAAGCAACTCATATTCGCGTTGCTGGTGAGAGCGCCACCTTTGGAGTTTTTGAAGCCAAGCGTGGCTTATTCCCCGTCGGCGGTAGCACGGTGCGCTTGCAGCGACAGATCGGCTACACCAATGCCTTAGAAATGTTGCTCACCGCTCGCGGCTATACCGCTAGCGAAGCCAAAGAGATTGGTCTCATCGGACATGTCGTAGCCGATGGTCAAGCACTCCACAAAGCAATGGAATTAGCCGAGATGATTTGCGCCAATGGCCCTCTCGCTGTTGAGGCAATTCTCAAATCAGTTCAAGAAACAGCAGGGATGTCAGAGGCAGAAGGTCTGAAATTGGAATTCGAAATCGGCTGGCCGATTTTTGCTACCAATGACTCTAAAGAGGGTCCCCGTGCCTTCGCCGAAAAGCGAGCACCAAATTGGACTCGCACTTAAGTCAATGATTCGTCAAGGCTTGTCGGATGAGACAAGCCACATCGCGAAGAACTGGCTTCCACCACCGTAAGCGTGACCGACAGCTTTCTTGGCGCCAGCAATCTGATGCTCACCAGCCTTACCCATCACCTGCAACGCAGCCTCGCCGAATCGCAACATGCCAGAAGCCCCAATCGGATTGCTCGACAGCACTCCGCCAGATGGATTGACTGGCAACGATCCAGTCATCTCCGTGACGCCATCTTCAACCCATCGCCAACCCTCATTGCGCGGAGCAAAGCCCAAGTTTTCCAACCACATCGGTTCAAACCAAGCGAATGGGACATACATCTCCAGCACATCAACTTCTTTGGCTGGATTTGTAATACCGGCCTTACGCCATAAATCTTCAGCACACATTTCACCAGCGCGCGGACTGATTTGTTCGCGCCCGGCGAAGGCTGTGGGTTCACTACGCATCGCTGTTGCATGTATCCAAGCTTTCGGACCCGCATGCTTATCAGCGCGCTCTTCACTCATGATCACTAGGGCCATTGCTCCGTCACTGGACGGGCAGGTTTCAATGAAACGGATGGGATCCCACAACATCGGGGTCTCGAGCGCCTTTTCAAGCGTCCAATCGGGTTCATGTAAATGGGCATACGGATTTTTGCAAGCATTGGTGCGATCCTTCACCGCCACCATCGCGCCAATGTGCTTGGGTGCTCCGGAACGCTCGATATAACCGCGCACGATCGGCGAAAAATATCCGCCAGCACCTGCATGTACAGGCATACCAAAAGGAATTGGCACACTGAGGGCCCACATCGCGTTGCCATCACTTTGCTTTTCAAAACCGATAGTCAAAACCGTGCCATGAACACCAGCCATCACGTGCTGGGCTGCCACGATTGCCGTTGATCCACCAACCGAGCCTGCGGTGTGTACACGAAATACTGGCTTACCGTGAGCAGCCAAGGCATCGGCCAACCACAATTCGGGCATCGCCACACCCTCAAGCATGTCGGGGGCCTTGCCAATAACAATTGCGTCAACATCGGCAATCGTGATGTTGGCGTCAATCAAAGCCCGATCAACGGCTTCGCGTACCAAGCCGGCAATGGAAACATCTGCGCGACATGCAGCATGCTTAGTTTGACCCACACCGACAACTGCACATAACTCAGCCATCTCACTCACCTTCCATGACACAGACGAGATTCTGTTGTAGCAGCGGCCCACTGGTGCAGTGCGCCAAGACGCGGTCTGCGCTTCCGGAGAATACGCTCTCAGCGGCCTCCGCAAAACGAGCCAAGCCCGCAGCCATCGCTGGGTTGGCCACGAGGGCACCACCGCTCGGATTGATATGTGTTGATTCGCTCAGACCCATCGCCTGCCGCAGCAATAATTCCTGATGGGTAAAAGGAGCGTGCAGTTCGGCGACATCAATGCGATCTTTGCCGACACCTGCTTTTTGCGCGGCAATGGCCGCCGATGAACTCTCAATCATTGAGCGAGCGCCCAATCGCTGAGTATCAATGCGATGATCAATACCACGTATCCACGCTGGCCGTTTAGCTAAACGACGAGCAGCATCACCAGCGGCAAGAATGATCGCATTTGCACCATCGACAGGAATCGCACAGTCATGGGCGCGCAATGGATCAACCGTAAAGGGCTGACTCAAAAGTTCGTCAACCGACATCTCAGTGCCGCTGAGTGTCAGCGGGTTGTTCTTGCCGTCGCGCTGACTGCGCCAGGCAACCTCTGCCATCTGACGCTGCGTCACTACACCCGCTTCAAGACAAGCTCGCGCCTGTAACGCTGACAAGACATGGAAACCAGGCCACAACGGGGCCACCATGTAGGGATCAGTCTGCAAATTCAAGATGCGATTGATCGGACCAGAAGTCGTTTTACCATTGGAGAACACCAAAGCCACATCAACCTCACCGGTCTGCAATTTGACCCAGGCTTCATAAAGCGCGAAAGCACCGTCGGCTTCTACATGACTTTCAATGATCGGAGGCCATGCTCCGATGGCATCAACTGCGGACACAAAACTAAAGGGCTGCCCACTCATGTAATCGCAACTGCCGTGACACCAAAAGCCGATGTCCTGGCGCTCAATACCAACTTTGGTGAGAACCTCTTGGATGGTAGGCAACAACAGTTCAACGGAAGTGAACGTGCTATTTATTTCGCTTGGTCGTTGCGCAGTACCGACGATGGCGATATCTCGTAAGCCCATCAGCTAGCCCCTGATTCTGAACCCATGACCTGATCTGGTTCACCAGTCGGACGGAAATGCTCGATGTTTTCCATTGAGGGTCCCCACTCGGAGCGATCTCTCCACACGGGTTCAACCCGCATGCCGATACGCACATCTTCGGCTTCACATTCTTGAATCAAATGTTGCATTGAAATATCGGCGCCATCTAACAAAATTTGCGCTGCGACATAAGGCAACTTAATTTTTTGTCCGAGAAAGGGAACGTTGACGATACAGAAAGTTGTAATCGTTCCTTTCGGTCCGACGGTGACATCTTCAGCAAGAACGCGCGCGCATTTAGGGCATACCCCATTGCGTGTCGGGAAGTAAACCGATAAGCAACTCGGGCAACGCTTACCAATTAATTTCCCCTCCAACAGCCCAGCAAGATGGCTAGTGGCATTTGGCCCAGCGGACCAGTTGTAGGTCACCGCAATGGGGAGGCGCAAACGTATCAAACCATCGGCTTCACTCATGACGCACCTCCAAGCAGATCAAAACAGGCAATGTCAGTGATGCCGCCGTTGCGCTCTTGCGCCCAACGGACTTTGACACGCGTTCCCGAAGCGATGCGATCGCTACTGAGGGCATCGACAGCGTGCAAAATTGGCACATCGGCACCATCAAGAGTGATCAATGCCCAAGCGAACGGATGCGCAAGAGGTTGCCCGTCTTCAGGGATCGCCTGCCAGGCCCAAGTCGTGACCGTTCCCGTATCGGGCAGCGTGACCCACTCATCAAGTTGTGCCCCAGTCAACGGATCAAACTCGGCTGGTGGAAAATACACTCGACCGTCTGAACCCCGCGTACCTTCAAGATGACATTGCTGCAACGAAGTAAAGAAACGCGAGAGCAAAGTCCCCACAGTTCGCTTATACGGGAAGGCGACTTCCAGCGGGGCAACGAAGACACCGTTCTTCAATGAATGCGATGAGGTACCAGACACAGTGTCTTGCCTATCACGCTTGCGGGGTTGTCACAAAACCGACGAACTTCTTGGATTCCCCCTTTCGCCCGCTCAAATCTCTTTGCTAGAGTCGCCACGTAGGGTCAAACTGATCCTCACAGTTCAGGGGGATAGTTATGTTGTACTCAAAACGATTTGGGCGCACAATCGTCGTCCTTTCACTCGTAGCAATTGCAGCGGCTGGTTGTTCAAACCGCAACAGTGAAACGGCAGACACAACTTCTGCTCCCAACCCTGGTACCGAAGCCCCGGTAACAACTGATGCGCCGAGTGCGGAGATGTTCGGTGACATGGCCAGCCCTTGTGGTCCAGCCACTGATGCAGGTGTGCCGACATTTGCTGAAGGCCAAAATGGTGGCGACACTCTCAAACTAGGCACCCAAAATGACCACGGCTACGACGGCAGTCCCGGTCTGACAATTGAAATGTTGGATGCGGCCCAAGCCTTTGCCGGCTGGTGTAACGCACAGGGCGGTATTCGTGGTCTACAACTTGAAATCGTTGACCTTGACGGAAAGCTTTTCTCAGTTCCTCCAGCAATGGAGCAGGCCTGTGCTGAGGTCTTCTCGATGGTCGGTGGTGGCTGGGTTTTTGACGATCAAGTCTTCCCGCGTTTTCATGAGTGCGGCATGATTTCTTTTTCTGGCTATACAGTCAGCGCTACTGCGGCGATGGCTGATGGAAAGATTCAACCTATTCCCAATCCACCCAATGAAAAGCCCTCTCAATGGCTGAATTGGGCTAAGGCCACTTATCCTGAGGCCATCAAAAAGCCAGCGATTTTGTACGGCGATTTTTTAACCACCAAGTCTGTTGCTGATGAACTGTCAGCAACTATGAAGACTGTCGGTGGATTCGGTGAACCGTTGATGATCCCGTATAACGCGGCAGGTGAGGCGAACTGGACTCCCTTTGTTCAACAACTCAAGGAAAATAATATTTCCTACATGTCGTATGTGGGAAGCGAGTCCTATCTGGTCCTGCTGTACAAGGCCATGCGCGAGGTTGGCTATGTTCCTGAAGTCGTTTTGAACGATGCCAACTTTTACAGCAGCATCATGGTCGCTCCCGGCAACGCCGAATCAGATGAAGGATTACTCGTTCGCACGATGTACGCCCCGTTCGAAGATGCTGCTGTGTTCCCGGGCGTGACCTCTTACTTGGACATGATGGAGACCTATAACCCCGACGGGAAGATTGCCGGTCTCGGTTTGCAGACGACTTCCGCGTTTTTGATGTTTGCCACCGCGGCAAACGCTTGCCTTGACAGCAACAACAATGTTCTTGAACGAGAGTGCGTTTTGGCTGCAGGTAAAACGATCACTTCCTGGACTGGGGGTGGACTACACAGCGAAACCAACCCCGCTGAGAACCGCCCGCCCAAGTGCGGCATCATCATGGGTGTCAAGGGTGGAAAGTGGACTCGGATTTATCCAGTTCTTGGGTCCGCTGATGACAATGCCAATGGTTGGCACTGCGACGAAAATGGTTCAGTAGAAATCGTTGGCGATTTCGGCGATGTCACTGCTGGTCTTGATCCCACGCGTCCTTAATCACTTCCTTGAATTCGGTGATCCATTGATTAAGACTGACTGCTGATGCAAGAACTGCTGACGTTCACAATCATTGGACTGTCAACGGGTGCGATCTACGCCGTCGTTGCCAGTGGACTTGTTGTCACATATACGACTTCGGGTATTTTCAACTTGGCCCATGGTGCCACAGGAATGTTGGCGGCTTTTACCTATTGGCAATTGCGTTTCGATTGGGATCTACCAGCTCCCCTAGCGCTGTTCATCACATTGTTTATTCTCTGCCCCTTGTTTGGGCTTCTCACCGAACGAATAGTGATGCGCGGACTACAAGGCACAACCGAGGTTGTGCGTTTATCGGTCACTGTTGCCCTCTTTGCCTTCATGATTGGTCTGGCAAATACGGTGTGGCCCAGTGATGGAAGTCGTGAAGCTTTTCTTAAATTTTTTGAAGGCAACACAATCCCCATCGGTGGAATAAATGTCAGTTGGCACAAAATCATTACTTTTGGCTGTGCGGTCGTTGTCGCCATCGTATTGCGCTTGTTGTTATTCCGAACTCGCATGGGTGTGGCGATGCGCGCTGTTGTTGATGATCGATCGCTCACCGAACTTAACGGAGGTCGTCCGAATCGGGTAGCAATGTTTGCCTGGGCTCTGAGTGCAATGTTGGCTGGTTTGGCTGGCGTTCTGTTAGCCGGCGAACAACAACTAAATATTGAACCCCTCGTCCTGTTAGTCATCAATGCTTATGCCGCAGCCATTATCGGAGGCCTCAAAAGTCTCCCCCGCACCTTTGCCGGGGCTGCAGTCCTGGGATTGCTGGATGCCTACTATCTGCAGTTCTCCGATAACTCATGGTTTCCACAATCCTTTATGGGTTTTGGATTATCTGGTATTCGTGCATCAATCCCGACCATCGTTCTCTTCGTCGCCCTCCTGGTTCGTCCGCAGTCGCGATTGCGAGCGGGGACAGTGCGATTCCGCGAAGAGAATAAAGTGCCCAGTTGGAACACCGCTGTTCTCGGTGCAGTCTCATTGATCGTCGTCGTCGTCGGCATTTCGGGCATGCTCACGCGTTCGAACACGCTGTTTCTACTCAATGGCTTCACTCTGGCTATCGTCGCCCTTTCACTTGTGCCACTCACCGGATATGCCGGACAAATGTCGCTTGCTCCATTGACTTTTGCTGGGCTGGGCGCAGTTGCAATGTCAAAGTTGCCTGGCGATGGCAACCTGCTCACTTTGCTGGCGGCCATCACTATTGTGGCAATTGTTGGAGCCGCTGTGGCTCTGCCTGCGATACGACTCTCGGGTATTTACCTTGCTCTCTCAACAGCAGCATTCGCAGTGCTGGTGACGAAATTAATCTTCAACCAACGCCAGACTTTTATGAGTGGCAATATCTCTGTACCGATTCTTGACATTCCGTTTATTGATATCAATTCCCCACGGGGTCGATTGATCCTCAGTGCAACTGCTTTTTCATTGCTCGGCCTGGGCGTCATTGCGATCAGACGAAGTCGTTTGGGTCGCCGTTTGATCGCTCTCAAAGACTCCCCCGTAGCAGCGGCAACACTCGGCATGAATCTGACTCAAACCAAATTGGCAGCCTTCGCTATTTCTGCGGGGATCGCCGCTTGCGCAGGTGCGCTCGCTGGCGACAAGGTCAGTCCCCAGCAATATGACTTCACGCAAAGTTTACCGATCGTGTTGTTGGCCGTTGTCGGTGGAGTGGGAACAGTCGGGGGCGCTCTCTTCGGTGGTCTATTACTAGGTGGCAACGCAGTTCTCGCAAACGCCGTGCCGAGCCTGAAAAACATCACCAAGATCATGCCCGGACTGACTGGAATTACTTTGGGTCGCAATCCAAGTGGTGCAACCTCTCAGATTTCTGAGAAATTCAGACCACTGCTCAATCGTTGGGGAATCATTTCTTTCTCGGCGCTCGGAGGCGTGGGAATTTGGGCTCTCGATGCCTCACGCATCATCTCTCATTGGGCATTCTTCATCGGTGGCGTGTTTTGGTTTTTAGCGGTGATGCCGAATCTCATCGCCATCGTCGATGGAACCTCTCAGCGTCGCTGGTGGGCTGGGGCGATTGCCCTGACTGGCTTGGCCGTCTCCCTTGGTGTCGATTGGGATCAAGCAGTTGATTCAACGGGCAAGCGTTTATTGTCGCTGATCTTATTGGTCGCCATCTTCGGCGTCGGCACTCAACGCGTTGCAGAGAACGCTCCAAGAATCCATCACTCCTCACCCGATCTATTGGGGCTCGATGTGGCGCTCACGCCTGATGAGTTGGACAATGTCGAACGCGAATTAGGGGTGACTATCTAATGGCTCTTCTTGAAATTCGCGAGGTTATGGTTCGCTTTGGTGGAGTGATGGCCGTGGGTGGTGTTGACCTTGATGTTCAAGCGGGAGAGATCACAGGACTGATTGGTCCAAACGGCGCCGGCAAAACAACTCTCTTCAACGTCATCAGTGGAATGCAAGATCCCACCGCTGGGATGGTCAGCGTCAATGGCGTCGACATCAGTCATGAGAGTCCGCACCGTCGAGCCAAGCGTGGCTTAGCCAGAACTTTTCAGCGACTTGAACTTTTTGCCTCGCTGACGGTTCGCGACAATGTGCGTGTTGCCGCCGAACTTGCCTCACTAACAAACATTGATTCAACAGTCGATCGCTTGCTAGAAAAAGTTGGAGTATCTCATCTCGCAGATAAAACTGCTGGCGAGTTACCAACTGGTTCAGCCCGCTTAGTAGAAATTGCGCGCGCATTAGCGACTGGGCCACAACTTTTATTACTTGATGAGCCAGCCTCAGGTCTTGATGAGAGCGAAAGCGATCGCTTAGGAAAACTTCTACGCGAACTTACTGGGGAAGGTCTCGGAGTATTACTCGTTGAACATGACATGAGTTTGGTGATGCGTGTGTGTGACTCCATCTACGTCTTAGATCTCGGCATGATCATCGCTCATGGCACCCCTGAATACATTCAACATGATCCCCATGTTTTACAGGCCTACCTCGGAGCCCCGTCGTGAGCACGCCAATTCTTGAACTGCGAAATGTACGAGCTTCGTATGGATCAATTGAGGTGCTACACGGTGTGAATCTCACAGTGGGTCGCGGTGAAGTCGTGGCTTTACTCGGACCTAATGGAGCTGGAAAAAGCACACTGATCAAAGTAGCTAGCGGAATATTGCGACCATCAGCTGGGCAATTGATGATTGCAGGTCGCGATGCCACTGGTGCCTCAGCAAATGCTCTCGCTCGGGCAGGACTTTGCACGATCCCTGAAGGTCGAGGCATCTTTCCAAACTTGACTGTCCGGGAAAACTTATTGATGGCTACCTACAGCGGTCATAAGTTGTCCGACATTGAACAAAGTACCTATGCTCGCTTCCCGCGTTTGGCAGAGCGGCGTTCACAGTTGGCAGGAACAATGTCGGGTGGAGAACAGCAGATGTTGTCTTTGGCTCGCGCCCTGGCAACTGATCCTGTGATTCTGTTACTCGATGAATTGTCGATGGGTCTGGCACCCCTGATTGTTTCTGAGCTGTATCAGCAAGTGGCAGCCATTGCCGCCGAAGGTGTTTCCGTGCTGGTTGTTGAACAATTTGCGCGAACAGTCCTCGGAGTCGCTGACCAGGCAGTGGTGCTGGCTCATGGCAAGGTCCAAGCCTTCGGCAAGGCTTCTGAAATCGGCGAAGATGTATTAGCCAGTGCTTATTTAGGCTCTTAATTTTATTGATCAGTACCAATGCCCCAGATACCTAGAATAGAAAAGGAAACAAAATGAACGAAGATCGCATTCAAACCTTTACCGAAGAAATCGGCGAGTTGAAGTTGCGTGGATCTCGCGCAGACAGAGAGCATTGGCTTCTCATTCTCGGAGTTGTGGGCCTCGTTGCCGGCGTAGGTATGGCCATCTTCGGTGGTTTCCAGGCCAGCGGTTCAGCCATCCTCGAAGATCAGGTTGCATTTTTAGCAACCGGAACTTTAATCGGTTTAGCACTAGTCATCGCAGGGACAGCACTCTTCGTGCGTTATTCGCTGGCCCGTTTTATGCGCTTTTGGCTCGTCCGTTTAGTTCACGAGCACCGCAGTGAAACTGATCGCCTCATCAGTGCTCTCAAAGATATCGAAAGCAAATTGCAACAATAATCAATTGATTGCCGACGGAGTCACTGTCCGCGAACGATAGGTGCCTCCACCAGTAGCGCTTGTGTCTTTATTCAGGCGCTTTGAGAGATGCATACCTTCAAGTACAAACTCAACCGCTGCCGCCACACTGGCAGCACTGTCATCGCCATCAATCAATGAATCAACAATCGGGCGCAAGGCCGGAATATTGCCCAACAACATGGCTTGATCTTCGGACCCAACATCTTCGCCAGTATGTACCACAGCGCCTTCTTCAAAACTCGCCAACACTGCCCGAGTCAATTCAGGGCTGACAACTTCACGAAAGACGGTTAGTACCGAAGCTCTAATCAGGTCGCGCAGCACTTGACCTTCACGGCCTTCTTCAAGAGCTTCAATCTCAATCTTGCCACCAGTCGAAGCAGCAAACGCTTCAAGATCGCACACTCGTGGAACCACATTCGTCTCGCCCAAACGCAAACCACGGCGCAGCGCATTCGCTGACATCACTTCGTAGTTGCTGACACTCAACCGCACGCTGACACCACTGCGCTGATTCACCTGACTGCTACTGCGGGCTAGCTGACTAAAGGTTGCTACAACACGCTCCATATAGGCGGGAACAGTGACCGTAACATGACCGACACTCGGTGGGCGGGCTTCTTGGCGCACGATCTGCACTTCAGTATCCGTCTCAAGTGGGTAGTGAGTACGGATCTGGCTTCCGAAACGGTCTTTGAGCGGAGTGATGATTCGCCCACGATTTGTGTAATCCTCAGGGTTGGCGGACGCCACTAGCAACACATCGATTGGTAGGCGAATTTTGTAACCGCGCACTTGCACATCTCGCTCTTCAAGAATGTTCAATAAGCCGACTTGGATTCGTTCGGATAAATCGGGGAGTTCGTTGATTGCGAAGATGCCTCGGTTGGTGCGCGGCACCAGACCGTAGTGAAGCGTTAGTTCATCACTGAGGTACCGACCCTCGGCGACCTTGATCGGGTCCACCTCACCAATGAGGTCGGCGATTGAGGTATCTGGAGTAGCCAACTTTTCGCCGTAGCGAAGATCACGATGAACCCACGAAATCGGGGCATCGTCGCCGAGTTCTTCAACCAAATCGCGAGCATGCTTGGAGACCGGGTTATATGGATCATCATTAATCTCGCTACCGGCGATGATTGGCATCCACTCATCAAGCAAGCCCGTCAGACTGCGAATGATACGCGTCTTGGCTTGACCTCGCTCTCCCAAAAAGATCACATCATGGCCAGCCAAAATGGCGTTTTCTAACTGCGGCATCACTGTGTCCTCATAACCCAGCACGCCCTCAAATAGAGGTTGCTTAGCCATAATTTTGGTGACTGCGTTGAGACGGATCTCCTCTTTGATAGGACGCGAGATCCAACCCGAAGATTTGAGTTGACTAATAGTCGCCGATGAGGGGGCAGGAGTAGAAGACATATCCTGAGAGTAATACGCCGAGCTTCCAAAGGGCATGGTGGAGCACTTCGTCCACTACCGTTTGCTAGGTGAGTGCTTATCAAAATGCCAGCCAGTGGACTGCTCTCGACTTGGCTGGGCAATGGAGAGTGACCAAAGCCACCGATGATTCATTGAGAACGAGTGTGGGACTTGACACGGATGATGCTGAGTGGCCGCTCATTGCCGTTCCGGGTCATTGGCAGTCCAATAGCGTGTTTAGCGATGAAAGCGGTCCTCTTTTATACCGCAAGGATTTTGACTTAAAAAAGCCAGAAGATGGTGAGCGCAACTTTGTCGTGCTTGATGGACTGTTTTATCAAGGCGATGTGTGGCTTGATGGGGCCTATCTCGGTGATCCGGAGGGTTATTTTGTTCCCCACGCCTATGACGTCACCGCACTAGCCGACCTTGATACTGAACATGTCTTGGCAATCGGCGCGACCTGTGCACCACAGCGCGATAAAAAAGCCAAACGCAATATCACTGGCATCTTTCAACATTGGGATTGCATCAATCCCAATTTTAATCCTGGCGGTATTTGGCGCGGGGTGCGAATTGAGCGCACTGGCCCCGTACGCATTGATGCCCTGCGAGTTTTATGTCGCGACGCCAGCGAGGCTCGTGCCAATCTTCGGCTCACGGCGCGCCTTGACAGCAATGGTGAGGCTCCGATTCGCATCATTACTTTTGTTGATGACAAGGTCGTTGATGAGCAAGAAAAGTCTGTGGCATCGGGTCTCAATACTCTTGACTGGGATATCGACATTGATGATCCAGCCTTGTGGTGGCCGTGGTCATTAGGCCCGCAGAATCTCACTGACATTCGGATTGAAGTGATCTGCGATGGACAAATCAGCCATAGCACTACTCGTCGCACTGGACTACGCGAAGTTGCGGTTCACGATTGGATTTATTCGGTCAATGGAGAGCGCTTATTTCTCAAAGGCGCGAATATGGCTCCGACCCAAGCCATGCTCGGTCAAGCAACAACCGAGGAACTTCGTCGCGATGTTGAATTAGCGCGCGATGCTGGCCTTGACTTGATACGCATCCATGGGCATATCTCACGGCCCGAGTTATACGACGCTGCCGATGAATTAGGAATGCTGGTATGGCAGGACTTCCCGTTGCAATGGGGTTACGCCCGACAGATTCGCAAACAAGCAGTTCGTCAGGCCGAAGAAGCCGTCAATCTTCTCGGTCACCATCCATCGGTTATCGTCTGGTGCGCACACAATGAGCCGTTCACATGGGATCTCGGTCAAGGGCAACCATTTGACTTAAAAAAATTCGCATTACCTTTTATCGCTGGTCATCAACTTCCGTCCTGGAATAAAAGTGTGTTGGATCGGTGGATCAAGCGGGCTTTTGAAAAAGCAGATGTGACGCGTCCAGTCATCGCCCATAGTGGCGTTCTCCCCCACCTCCCGTTGCTCGATGGAGCCGATACACATTTTTATTTCGGTTGGTATCATGGCAGCGAAAGAGACTTGCCAGGTCTGGCAGCAAAGTTGCCGAGTTTGGTGCGTTTTGTCAGTGAGTTTGGAGCGCAGGCGATTCCTGAATCAGCGGACTTCATTGACACGGCACTTTGGCCAGACCTCGATTGGAAACATTTAGAGTTGGAGCACGGTCTGCAGTACAGCATTTTCGAACAGCATGTACCTCCGAGGGCTTTCGCATCATTTGATGAATGGCGTCTAGCCACTCAGATCTATCAATCTGATGTCATCAAATATCACATTGAAACTTTGCGTCGCCTGAAATATCGACCGACGGGGGGATTCTGCATGTTCCTTTTGAACGATGCAATGCCCATGGTTTCGTGGAGCGTGCTTGATCATCGGCGAGTACCCAAACTCGCTTATACGACTCTCGCTGAGGCCTGCCGCCAAGTCATTATCACTGCAGATCGGCTTCCCATAGCAATGCATCCAGGCGAGGAAATACGAATTGCTATTCACGCAGTCAGTGATCTTCGTGAAGATCTAAAAGATGCCATTGTTAGCGCAACACTTGAAGTGGCTGGAGTCCCGCAAGTCTGGCGATGGGAGGGCGATATCGCCGGTGATGATTGCTCGTTGGTCGGCCACATCACAATCAGCGCATCTTTTGCGGAGGGTCCACTTGTCCTTGACCTGACTCTGGAATGTGGCGAGGTAGTGGCGACAAATCGTTATCACAGCGAAGTCGTTGCACGAACCTAAGTCTTGGGCCAACTAACCCCCGCATACGGAGAACTTTCGCTCCCTAGATTTAGGTTCGAGAGATTTCTTTACGATTCTTCAATTTGGACTTGCGATAGTCCTTATTCATCAACGCAATGACATCAATTGAAATTTCTTTCGGACACGCTGCTTCGCACTCACCATGATTGGTACATGATCCGAAATACTCGTCCATCGTTTCCACCATCGCCTCAGTGCGCTTGAAACGTTCTGCTTGACCTTGAGGCAACAAGTTCAAGTGCGCAATCTTGGCACCAGTAAATAAGTTTGCTGCTCCATTCGGACAAGCCGCAACACAGGCACCACAGCCGATGCATTGAGAGGCATCCATGGCTGCATCAGCCACAGTTTTAGGAATCGGAATCAAGTTCGCATCCGGCGCACCACCAGTTGGGGCAGTGATAAATCCACCCGATTCAATGATCCGGTCAAAAGCCGAACGATCAACCATTAAGTCCTTGATGATCGGGAAGGCCGAGGCACGCCATGGTTCAATGACAATCTCATCACCGCTCTTGAACTTACGCATATGCAACTGACATGTCGCCGTACTTCGCTCGGGCCCATGAGCCTGACCATTGATCATTAAAGAGCAGGTTCCACAAATACCTTCGCGACAGTCATGGTCAAAGACCACTGGGAGTTTGTTTTCGCCAATGAGACCTTCATTCAAGACATCCAGCATTTCTAGGAAAGATGCCTCATCACTGATCTCGTCCATCACATAGTTTTCGAAATGACCAGAGTCCGTTGGTCCTGACTGACGCCAAATCTTCAGTTTAAGACTCTTTAAGTGGTTGCTCACTTGTAACTCCGTGTCGCTAGGTGAATTGCTTCAAAATTGAGTTCTTCAGAGTGACGAATTGACTTCGTCGGATCGCCTGTCCATTCCCAGGCAGCAACGTGAGCGAACTTTTCGTCGTCGCGCAATGCTTCACCCTCATCGGTTTGGTACTCGGCGCGGAAGTGACCGCCACAACTCTCTTCACGTTCAAGGGCGTCACGGCACATCAACATGCCTAACTGGAAGAAATCATCTACTCGGCCAGCTTTTTCTAAAGTCTGATTCATGCTTTCAGCATCACCAGTGACGCGCAGGTCTTTCTGGAATTCCTCGTACAGGGCAGGGAGTTCTGACAATGCTTTTTCAAGACCTTGTTGGGTGCGCTCCATGCCGCAGTAATCCCAAATGATGCGCCCCACTTCACGATGGAAGTAATCAGGTGATCGCGAGCCCTTGATATCAACATAACCCTGATAACGAGCGGCGGCAGCCAACTCAGCTTCTTTGAAAGCAGGGTGATCTGTTCCGGGAATCGGCTTATTCAACATCGGCGCCAGATAGTTGCCAATGGTGTATGGCAAAACGAAGTAGCCATCAGCCAAACCTTGCATCAACGCCGAAGCACCTAAGCGGTTGGCTCCATGATCAGAGAAGTTGGCCTCGCCAGCGGCATAGAGACCAGGAATATTGGTCATCAGTTCATAGTCCACCCACAAACCACCCATTGTGTAATGAGTGGCGGGATAGATACGCATTGGCACGTCGTAGGGATTCTCGCCAGCAATGCGCTCATACATCTGGAATAAGTTTCCATAACGCTCTTCAACAACGTCTTTGCCGAGACGATTGACTGCGTCACTAAAATCGAGGTACACACCATTTTTCAGTGGACCTACACCAAGACCAGCATCAACAGCACGCTTAGCGGCGCGCGAGGAGACGTCACGTGGAGCCAAGTTTCCGTAACTCGGATACAAACGCTCAAGAATGTAATCGCGTTCGGCTTCAGGCACTTGATCGGCAGAACGAGACTCGTCGGCATTCGTCGGAACCCAAACCCGTCCGTCATTACGCAACGATTCTGACATCAGCGTCAACTTGGATTGGGTTGGATCACTCTGTGGAATGCAGGTCGGGTGAATCTGTGTATAACAAGGATTCGCGAATGCCGCACCTTTGCGATGGGCTCGCCATGCAGCCGTCACGTTACAAGCCATTGCATTTGTCGACAGGTAGAAGACGTTTCCATATCCGCCCGTGGCCATCACGACTGCGTGAGCCGCGTGCGAAACTACTTCACCGTTCACTAAGTCACGGGTGACGATTCCCGCACAGCGATCATCAACCGTCACAACATCGACAAGTTCAGTGCGGTTAAACATCCGCACATTTCCAAGACCAATCTGGCGCGCCAGTTGCTGATAAGCGCCCAACAACAACTGCTGGCCTGTCTGGCCGCGAGCGTAGAAAGTACGACTGACCTGCGCTCCACCGAAAGAGCGATTATCCAACAAGCCGCCGTATTCACGAGCAAAAGGAACCCCTTGGGCGACCATCTGATCAATGATGTTGACAGACACTTCAGCGAGTCGATGAACATTACTTTCGCGAGAACGAAAATCTCCACCCTTAATTGTGTCGTAGAACAAACGGTGCACACTGTCGCCATCACCCTGATAATTCTTAGCGGCATTGATTCCACCCTGCGCAGCAATGCTGTGTGCACGGCGCGGCGAATCATGAAATGTAAAGACGTCGACCTGATAACCGAGTTCGGCCATCGTGGCTGCCGCTGATGCACCGGCGAGGCCTGTGCCGACAACTATGACTTTAAACTTTCGCTTGTTACCAGGCGCAACTAACTTGGCGTCTTCTTTGTAAGTTGCCCATTTGTCACCAATGGCTCCAGCAGGAATTTTGGAATTGAATGTGATTGTCATGTGAGTATCTCCTAGTAATTCCGAACAAGTACCCGTTAGCCGACAACGCCAGCGAGGACGGCAATAGGGAACGAAACGTTGCCAACGACGATGATCGTGGCAAATGAGGTAGCAACAGCGCGACGCCATTTATTAAAACGTGGATTGTTCCAACCAAGCGATTGGAACAAGCTCCAAACTCCGTGGAACAAGTGAGTACCAAGTGCGATATTGGCTAACACATAAAAAATTGCGACGGGAACTCTATTCAGGCTGAAAGCAACTGCGCCGTACACATCTTTGAGACCCTCAGCATCTTTTGTCCCGACATATGAGTTCACCGAACCAGCGCCGAAGGTGAGATCGAG
>CAMAYS010000024.1:0-21893 GCA_945862545.1 Bifidobacterium breve
GGAGGTGCGGCATGTGGAACTGTGGCACTGGCTGCAATGGCCGTAGCCACAGGCGTGGCCGATGTTGTTGTCTGCTATCGCGCCTTCAATGAACGAAGTGGACGTCGCTTTGGTGCGGGCATCCAAGATATCCCCAATGCAGCGACCGCTGAGCGTGCTCAATTTTCTTGGACAACGCCTTTTGGTCAACTCACTCCGGCAAGTTGGGTAGCCATGGTTGCGCGACGTTATATGCATCTGTACGGCGCCACCTCGCAAGACTTTGGACGTGTTGCAGTCGCAGGTCGACGTCATGCTGCGACTAACCCCGCGGCATGGTTTTACAATCAACCGATCACTCTTGAAGAGCATCAAGCCAGTCGATGGATTGTCGATCCTCTACACCTTCTTGACTGCTGCCAAGAAAGTGATGGTGGGCAGGCTTTGGTCATCACCAGCGCAGAACGTGCTCGTGATCTGCCAAATACTCCTGCCTTAATTGTGGCGACCGCCCAAGGTGCCGGCGAAGAACAGTGGACGATGACAAGTTTCTTTCGCGATGACATCGCCCAATTGCCAGAAATGAAAGTCGTAGCTGATGAATTGTGGACCTCATCGGGACTGACCCCCGCCGATATCCAGACCGCCATTCTCTACGACCATTTCACACCCTATGTTTTGATGCAGTTAGAAGAGTTTGGATTCTGTGGTCGTGGCGAGGCCAAGGACTTCATTAAAGATGGCGCCCTCGAAATGGGTGGCACATTACCCATCAATACTCACGGTGGCCAATTGGGTGAAGCATATATTCACGGCATGAACGGCATCGCTGAAGCCGTGCGGCAGGTGCGTGGAACAAGTGTCAATCAAGTAGATAATGTTGAAAATGTTCTTGTTACTGCAGGAACAGGGGTTCCCACAAGTGGGCTGATTTTAGGAGTCGATCGATGAGCCAAGAAACTAACTCAGTCTTAAGTTTTGAGACACTTGATGTGATCTCCAACGAGGCTTATCGCGATGGACCACCCCATGAGTTGCTCGAACTCATGCGTCGTGAGGCGCCCATCGCTCGTCATCGTGGCATTGAAGAAGGCTATCCAGAATGGTTTTGGGCGATTACCCGCCATGCGGATGTTGTCGAAGTGAGTCGCAAGTTCCAGAATTACTCATCTGCCGCTAAGGGTTCATTGATGAATCAAGAACGCCCCGATCTTGAGGTGGCGCGTTTGATGATTGACCTCGATCCTCCCGAACACACCAGATTGAAAAGTCTGGTCAATCGTGGCTTTACCCCTAAGGCGATGCGCATGCTTGAAGAGCATTTCCGTGAAGTCGCAATTCAACTCATTGACGAAGCGTTACAGGAAGGGTCGTTGGACTTCGTGGACCGTGTTTCTGCGGAACTTCCACTGATCGCCATTGCCGAACTGGTTGGCATCCCGGTCGAGGACCGTCGCAAGGTTTTCCACTGGTCAAACACCATGATCGGAACCACAGACCCTGACTTCGCTGGTTCACCCGATGACGCCACGACGGCAGCTGCCGAGTTGTACATGTACTCCAACGAATTGGCCGCACAGCGCAAGATTAATCCCAAAGATGACATCATCACCACGCTCATCAGTGAGCATGACGGAGATGTTCTTTCTGAGCATGAGTTCGACTTATTTATGTTGCTCCTTGCTGTCGCAGGCAATGAAACAACACGCAATGGAATCAGCCATGGTGTTTTAGCAATGATTGAAAACCCTGAGCAGTGGACGAAGCTCAAAGGTGATACCTCGCACGTCACAACGGCTGTCGAGGAAATTTTGCGTTGGGGAACCCCCGTCAACAACTTCCGCCGCACAGCGACCTGCGACGTGGATTTGCACGGTGTGCAGATCAAAGAAGGCGACTGCGTAGCGATGTTATACCCATCAGCGAATCGCGATGCTGCCGTCTTTGCCGATCCATTCAAGTTTGACATCGCTCGCAATCCGAATCCGCATGTCACTTTCGGTGGCGGTGGGCCACACTTCTGTCTCGGCGCAAATCTTGCACGACTAGAGATGCGCATCCTCTTTGAAGAAATGGCAAAGCGGATCGACAGCATCGAACTCACCGGTGAAGTGCGCAAACTTCGCTCAAGCTTTATTCACGGCATCAAAACACTGCCCGTCAAACTCACCCCCCAATAGTCGTAGGAGAAACCCCATGTCACAACCCGTCATTATTGAAGCCGGTCGTTCAGCTGTCGGAAAACGCAATGGCGTTTTTGCCGACATGCATGCTGTCAACTTGCTTGGCGCAGTTCAAAAAGGTGTCTTAGACCGCGCTGGTATTGATCCGATATCCCTCGGACAGATCGTCGGTGGCTGTGTTACCCAAGCTGGCGAACAAGCCAGCAATGTTTCCCGGACTGCTTGGCTCAATCAGGGTTTGCCATGGCAAGTTGCCGCTACCACCATCGACTGTCAATGTGGATCAAGCCAGCAAGCCAACCATATGATCCACAACATGATCCATGCTGGCGTGATCGACGCTGGAATGGCCTGCGGTGTGGAGCACATGAGCAAGGTGTGGCTGGGCGCAAACGTGCCGCGCTTGGGCGAAGGTAGCGAGATGACGTTCGTCAACGGAAGTTCGAAACCTTCCGACTTTGCACTTGACATGCCCGACCAATTCGGTGCGGCCGAGAGAATTGCAGATCGCCGCGGGATCACTCGTGAAGAAGTTGATTACCTAGGACTGATCTCTCAGCAAAAAGCCATTCGTGCCACCGCCGAAGGTCGCTTTGAGCGCGAGATTATTCCGATTGAAGTCACCGATGCAGAGGGCAACAAAACTTTCATTACCCGTGATGGCGGCTTGCGTGAAACCACAGCAGAAAAGTTAGCCACGCTGATGCCCGTGATGCCTGGGGGTCGCCATACCGCCGGCAATAGCAGTCAGATCTCTGATGGTGCAGCGGCTGTACTGTGGATGGACAGCGATCGCGCCAAAGGCGAAGGTCTCAAGGCTCGGGCGCGTATTGTCTCACAGTGTCTCGTTGGCGCTGAACCGTATTTCCACCTAGATGGTCCCGTACAAGCCACGGAAAAGGTCCTACGAGACTCAGGTATGACAATGAACGACATCGACATCGTGGAGATCAACGAAGCCTTCGCCAGCGTGGTTCTGAGTTGGGCTCAGGTTCACGGAGTCTCCCGTGATGACTTGATGAACAAAGTCAATGTCAACGGTGGAGCAATCGCTCTTGGTCACCCCGTTGGTTCAACAGGGAGTCGTCTGATCACTACCGCATTACACGAACTTGAGCGTAGCGACAAAGAATTTGCCTTGATCACCATGTGCTGTGGCGGAGCAGTGTCCACTGCGACCATCATTGCGCGCGTTAGCTGATTTCGTTTTTCTGCAGAAGGAAAAATTGCTTATCGCGTCGAGCGAACTAAACCGAGACCAGCAGTGGCTACTAGTTCGCGTTGAATCTCGTTCACTCCACCACCAAAGGTGTTGATCTGGGCGGCCCGTGCGGCGCGCTCAACTTCACCGTGAATGACAGCCCCCTGCGAGCCCTCACGAAGGTGTGAAACTGGGCCAAGGATTCCCTGCAGAATGCGGTATACCTCAACTGCCTTCTCGGTTCCAAAGACTTTGACCCCCGAAGCCTCAGCTGGTCCCAACGTATTGTCGGCCACTGATTGCGCAAGCTTCCATGTCATCAAACGAATGGCATCAAGCAAAGCATGACTCTTAGCTAAATCGGTTTGCACCCACGGCACATCAACCATTTTTTCACCAGCTGGTCCACCCGACGGAGTTACTCGACACCAAGTGGTGACGTCATCAAGTAGACGCTCCGTGAGACCAGATAGGGCCGCCAAACCTACGCGCTCATGGTTCAACTGCATCGTGATCAACTTCCAACCACCATTGATCTGACCAATCACATTTTCTTTGGGAACTCGCACATCTGCGTAGTAGGTCGCTGTGGTCATCACACCACCCACGGTCACGATCGGCGTCCAAGTAAAACCAGGAGAATTAGTCGGCACGATAATCAGAGTGATGCCCTGATGCTTGGGAGCTTCGGTATCGGTGCGACAAGCCAACCACACATAATCACTTTGGTTAGCGCCCGAGGTGTAGACCTTGTTGCCATTGATGACCCATTCATCGCCATCGAGTACCGCTGAACAACGCAAACTTGCGAGGTCGGTGCCCGACTCGGGTTCGGTGTAACCAATGGCAAAGTTTATTTCGCCCTTCATGATGCCTGTGAGATATTGATCTTTCTGAGCCTGTGTCCCGTGCGCCATAATCGCTGGTCCGACAGTGTTCACTGTGACAAATGGAAACGGTGCATGAGCTCGTTGAATTTCATCAAACATGATGAATTGGTCTGTAGCAGGTCGGCCTTGCCCACCAAACTCTTTTGGCCATCCCAGTCCCAACCAGCCATCGGCTCCAATCTTGCGCACCAATTCACGAAAGAGCGGCTTGCCTTCGCCAGATTCACCAAGTTCAGCGCGAACCTCTGGGGTCAATAAAGCGGCGAAATATTCTCGAAGTTCTTTACGCAATGCTTGCTGTTCGGCAGTTTCGGCGAGATACATAGTGAAACATTACCCCCGTTCTGACATAGCGTCAGAAACCGTACGGCACAATTTTTCAAATATTTCCGCTAGACAATAGGGGTGCTCATGCTTTTCCCCGAACCTGGTGAGATTTCTATTGAGATCGCGTATTCCGCCGAGCATCGCCTGCGCCAAGGAGATCGGCCATGGATCGTGATGTCGATGATCAGCACGGTGGATGGGGCAATCTCTCTTGAGGGCAACTCCGCTCTTTTGGGCGGGCCCACAGATAGGGCAGTTTTTCTCCATCTCCATCGTGGCGCCGACAGTGTGCTCGTGGGAGCACACACAGTTCGTCAAGACACCTATTCGCCACTCCCCGCTCATCAGGTCCTTGTGGTGGCGTCAATGTCTGGTGATCTAGGCCGCAACTCTCAGGCACTCCTGGCATCTGGCAACACGCGCATTGTTTCGGGCGATGTGCGCGACTTCGTCAAAGACTTACCGGGCTCGGTCTGTGTTCTTGAAGGCGGACCCGATCTCAACGGACAAATGCTGGCCGCTGATCTTGTTGATGAAGTGTGCCTCACTATCGCCCCACGATTTATCGGAGGTCAGGGTGGGCGTATCAGCCAAGGTTCGTGGGCTCTACGCGATCCGTGGCATCTGGCGCATGTGTGTCAAGACGAAGGATTTTTATTTCTGCGTTATTTACGTTCATCCAACAACGGCTGAGACATTTTCGGCAAAGAATTGATAGGTGGACGACTTGCAATATTCAGTTGCATCGGATCGAGTGCCTTGCGATGCAACATAGGTATTGCTTCAGCGAAACTAGGCGGCTGAGCAATGCGCATCAACAATGTGGCGGCAACTTCGGCGGCCTGAATTGCCAATGTTTCCAACTTATGGTGGCGATGCAGACGGACGCCTAGATCGACCTGACCAAGACTCTCTGGACCAAACTTGGCGGCCATATCAATCAGCATCCCGATCTCCACGCCCCACCCAGTGGCAAACGGAATCGCCTCAAGCATTGTGCGTCGACCTGCGAATTCTCCAGCCAATGGTTGCTGAAGATCAGCGATCTCAGGGAAATACATCGACAGCAACGGACGCGCCACCAACTCAGTGGTGCGCCCTCCGCCACCTAAATGCGATGGACGCTCATAATTTGCTTTGACTAAACCAAGTTCTTCGTCAATCAGTAACGGCATCACCAAACGAATAATCCATTCGGTTGTGAAACTTGTGATGTCTCCATCAATCCACACCACGATGTCGCCCGAACTGACCAACAAACTGGCCCACAGAGCGTTGCCTTTGCCGCGCTCTACGCCGTGAAAAAAATGCACATAGTCCACCGGGATAACTGTTGCGCCCGCTTCAGCAGCGATCTCACCAGTGCCATCGCTTGAATCATCATCAAGCACGATCAACTCGTCAATCAAAGTACCGAGCAAAGTCGGTTCGATCATGCGTACAAGATCACCGACGGTGCCGGCCTCATTACGACATGGGATACAGACCGATATTGTGCGCTCACCTTTAGCGGCGATTGCGCTGGCAAGAGTCCATCTCGTTGGGTCAAATGTCTTGATAGCGCTCATCTTTGCTCCATCGCATAACCTGAAAAGCATGTTCTTGTATGGCGTTGTAAACGCTTCACCTGACTCATTAAACCTTGATTCAATCGCAATTGACGCTATCTCTGCCAAGCGGAGAGGTGAATATCTGCTGAATCATGGATGTAACGGTATTGATCTGGGCGGTCAAGGCTCGACCGACAAAGCCACGGTTATTCCATGGCAAGAGGAATGGGCAAGGCTCAAGGAGATCATCTTAGCCCTGGCCTTATTCAAGGTTCCCGTGAGTATTGATTCATGGAAGCCCGAAGTCACCCGCCTCGCCTTAGAGCACGGAGCCACGGTCATCAACGCCGCCGATGGAATGCAGAGCACAGAAATGTGGCAGGTAGCCGCCGATTTTCAGGCCCCCATTGTCTTGCCCTTTTTATCGGGCCCGAATCCACGCGAGATGGAACTTGTCAAAGCCGATCCCGTGCAAGTGATGTTGGATTTTTTTGAGGCGCAATTGAAGATCGCTGATCGCTACGGCTTACGCAAACAGTGCATCCTCGATCCAGGCACTGGCTTCGCCCCATCAAATTGGCCGTGGGAAGAACGCTACCTCTATCAAAAACGTGTGTATTCACATCTTGATAAGTTGCGCGTCTTCAATTTGCCTCTGTATATCGCTCTACCGTGGAAAGAAACTGCTCAGCACGATGAGCTCTTAGAAATTGTTCTCAAGCAGCAACCCGAATTCGGTCGCGGACATTACCCAGAAAAAATTCGTCGTGTCGAAAGCGAACTCGGACTTAACTAGCGACATTCGTTCAACGGCCCGCGCCCGTAGACGGCGTCGGGAGGAAGATTGATTTCCCAATCAATCGGACAACGCTGAGGGGCTACCTCACCCAGCGGAGCTAGCACGAAACGGCGCTCGCTATAACGCGGATGTGGCACGGTGAGTTCTCCTCCGCTGATGCACACATCATCAAAGAACAATAAATCAAGGTCAAGAGTTCTAGGACCCCAATGGATTTCTCGAACGCGCCCAGCATCAGCTTCGATTCTGTGCAACCAACGCATGAACGCATACGGATCTAACTCAGTCTCAATCACTGCCACCATGTTGAGATAAGCCCCTTGATTGTCTGGCCCACCAATGGGATCAGTTTCAAACACCTGTGACTGAGACAAGACGCTGTCGCCTAATTGATCAATCGCAAATTTGAGAAATTCAACCCTGTCACCCAAATTGGATCCGAGGGCAATCACCGCTTGGTGCATCGTCGCGCCCGCTCAGGTTGTCCGAAGGCGAAGGATACGTACGGCCGACGATTCCACATCTTCGGGTATCGGTGGACGCAATTTGGTCAATGTCAATTCGACCCCGAGAACGCCAGAGAATTGCAACACCACATCGGCCATGCGCTGAGCCAAACGTTCAAGCAAAAGGTCGCTGGTATTGCGCGCTACCTCAGCAATCTGCATCGAGACTTCTCCGTAATGGACAGTCTGACTGAGGTCATCACTGCGCCCAGCATCTTTGAGATCGACATGAATGTCTATATCCACTCGCAGAGGTTGGGCCGCCTGACGCTCATGTTCAAGCACCCCAATCACACTGACTACCCGCAGTCCAGTTATCAAAATATGGTCTGTCACAGATGCCACGGTACCGTTGTCATCGGTCAAGTGACACCGTCCTGTTGTCATTCAAGAACGTTTGGCTTGTAGCAACGCCGTCACGGCCTTGCCGTCAGCCTTACCTTGGCTGGCTTTCATGATCGCTCCCACCAAAGCACCCATGGCCTTTTCTTCTCCACCACAATATTTTGCCCAGGATTCGCTTTGAGCGGCGATGACTTGATCAACGATGGCTTCAAGCGCCGAGTTATCCAGCGCCTCAAAGCCCTTCGCAGCAGCAATGGCCGTGGCATCTCCTCCACCGTGAGCCACAAGTTCGCCGAGAACCGTCTTGGCCTGAGTGGACGTCAATTTGCCACCAGTTTCCAAAATAATCATTCCCGCAAGATCGCCTGCAGGCACTGCGGGGTTGGAACCCTGCTCAGCAAAAGCCTCCTTGACATGTACCAAAGCTCGCCCCACATCTCCGCCAGCTAGACCGACAGCCAGCACATAATCATCTTGTCCGCGTTCAACGATGACCATGATTGACTCTGCATCGCTAGCCACTCCCGTGGCTTGAGCCAAACGATTTCGTCGCTCGCGTGGCAACATCGGCAATGCTGCACGCACTGCCTCAATCCACGCCGCGTCTGGATCTAGGGGCACCAGATCAGGCTCGAGGAAGTAGCGATAATCATCGGCATCTTCTTTCGAACGCAAGGTATGGGTACGACCATCGGTCTCATCCCAGTGGCGAGTCTCTTGGCGAATCTTCTCACCTGCTTCAAGTAAAACAATCTGACGACGTGCCTCGTATTCAATAGCGCGGCCAAGTGAACGAACTGAGTTCACATTTTTGATCTCGCATCTAATACCGAGTGGCGCTCCAGGTTTGCGCACACTGACGTTGGCGTCACAGCGCATCGAGCCCTCTTCCATTTTCGCATCAGATGCTCCAATGGCTACCAAGATTTGCCGCAGTTCGGTGACATATTGACGGGCCTCATCTGGGGTAGCGATATCCGGGCGACCAACAATTTCAACCAATGGCACGCCGGCGCGGTTGAAGTCAATCAACGAATGAGCACTGCCATGAATACGACCGCCAGCACCACCGACATGAGTGCTCTTTCCCGTGTCTTCTTCAAGGTGAGCGCGCTCAATACCAATGCTTTTGCCACTCGGCAATTCCAGCCAACCATTGACGTTAATAGGTTGGTCATATTGCGAAATCTGATACGCCTTAGGCATGTCGGGATAGAAATAATTTTTGCGATGGAAGGTGCTTGCTTGCACAGTGCAGTTCAGAGCCAGTCCAATGCGCATCGCCAACTCAACTGCCTGACGATTGAGCACTGGTAAGGCTCCCGGCAGACCAAGAGTGACGGGATCAATGTGAGTATTCGGTTCATCACCGAATCTGTTGGCACTCGCAGAAAACAATTTAGTTGCAGTTGCAAGTTCCACATGGACTTCTAGTCCACACACCAATTCGTAACCATCTAAAAGATATGACCCATCGTTGGGGGCAACCTTGATTTCGTTCTTACTCATATCGAACTGAGTCATCGTCCACCACCAGACGCAATCATGCTGCGCTCTAGCGAAGCGGCAACTCTAAACATTGTTTGCTCACCCAAAGTTGGAGCCATAATCTGAACACCGACTGGCAAACCAAAGGCACCAGTACCAAAGGGCACACTCATCGCTGGATGTCCGGCCAAGTTGGTGGGGATGGTGTACACATCGCAGAGATACATCGCCAGTGGATCATCTGACTTTGCCCCAACTGGAAAAGCCACGATTGGCGAAGTCGGCGTTAACAACACATCAGCTTTGGTGTAAGCACGATCAAAGTCTTCGCTGATCAAGCGACGAACCTTAAGGGCCTTGCCGTAATAGGCGTCGTAGTACCCAGCCGACAAAGCATAGGTACCGAGCATGATGCGGCGCTTTACTTCATCTCCAAATCCAGCCGAACGCGTTGCGCTGTACATCGCATTGGTATCAGGTGCGTTGACACGCATGCCGTAACGCACACCGTCATAACGCGCCAAGTTACTGCTGGCTTCTGCGGGAGCGATCAAATAATAAGCAGTTAGACCATATTTCATTGACGGCATCTGTACGTCCACCATGATTGCTCCAGCAGCCTGAAGAGCATCAAAGGCCGCTTCAAGACGCTCAGTGACATCAGGGTCGGCGCCACCAGGCATATCGGTGATCCGACCGACGCGTAAACCTTCCACGCCCTGAGACAACACGCCCTGTAAAGACAATGGGCCCTGCGGAATTGAAGTTGAGTCCATGGGGTCATGACCACTGATTGCTTCCAGCACCAAAGCCGAGTCGCGCACATCAGTGGAGAATGGACCGACCTGATCAAGACTGCTAGCGAAAGCCACTAACCCATAGCGACTCACCGTGCCATATGTGGGCTTGACGCCGACGACCCCACATAATGCGGCAGGCTGACGAATTGAGCCACCAGTATCGCTACCAATACTGATAGGAGAAAAACCAGCAGCGACGGCAGCAGCACTTCCGCCACTTGAACCACCTGACACGCGGGTGATGTCGCGCGGGTTATAGGTGACACCAAAAGCTGAGTTCTCGGTGCTTGACCCCATAGCAAATTCATCGAGATTGGTTTTACCGATTGTGACCGCACCCGCAGCAGCTAAACGCTGAACAACTGTTGCGTCATACGGCGGGCGCCAACCCTCAAGAATCCTCGATGAACAGGTGGTCGCAATACCTCGTGTGCACATGTTGTCTTTAATCGCAATCGGCACACCTGCGAGCACCCCTGGATCACGACCTGCAGCAACATCGGCGTCAATGCGCGAAGCGGCAGCGCGTGCCTCATCGGTAGTCACCAAGTTGAAGGCATGAATCTCCCCTTCGCGTTCAGCAATACGCTCCAAGTGTGCTTCAAGAACATCAGTGGCCTTCAGAACTCCAGAGCGAACAGCATCGGCGATGGCAGCCGCAGTGCTAGGAATTGTTGTCATCTCAACCGTCCAATCCAACGATTGGTGGAACACGAAAGCGTCCCTCTTCGGCTGCCGGAGCATTGGCCAAAACTTCGTCACGATCTAACCCCTGAACGACCACATCTTGGCGGAACACATTGGAGAGCGGGTAAGGACGCGTCATAGGTTCAACGGCACTCAAATCAAGAGCATCAATATCAGCAAAATGTTCCAACATCCCAGCAAGTTGCGAGGTCATGCGGGCAACCTCAGCGGGAGTCAGATCAAGGCGAGATAGGCGCGCAGCCTTGATCACCGCCTCAGTGGAAATACGTTCGGAAGCTGTTTCGGACACGCCTCAATGCTACGAGCAGGACAGGTAGACGAGCACTGCCGTTTCGGGCCACATCACTGGTGCCTGCAGACCCACGACCTCAAGGTAACGCCCCGTAAAGGTCGCCGGTGCCCCACGCAGAGCCTCTGAAAGCCACTCTGGCTGCCTCACCACGGCCCCAGGGACTATGACGGAGGTCGCAGTGGTCAGCGGCACGATCTGAACTTCGTACAGAGCGTCCTCAAGCAAGCCGGGTAAACGCCACATAGGTGGCGTCAGCGAAACATCGGAGGACAACTGGCAATATGCCACGAGAGCTTGGCACCGATCAAGGGAATACACCCCATGAGACAATCCTGCTCCAGCAGTGAGTTCGAAAGTATCAAAGCGCACGGTGTCACCACCATGCAATAGATAGCGATACTTCTTATATACGCCGATGATGTGACGAAGTTGTTCCAATTCGGAATCACGAAGTTGTGTGACATCACTTTCAACACCCAAGTGACCAAATAATGCTGTCGCTCCGCGAAAACTCATTGAATGTCGTCGCCCTGTCGTATGTGAACGCTCCGCCCCGATATGTGATCCCATCACCTCAGGCGGTATCAGCATGGATGCCCCACGTTGAATCAACTGTCGATCCAAAGCATCGTTGCTATCGCTCGTCCACACTCGTTCGACACGACTCAAAATTGCATGATCAATCCGTCCACCTCCCGAGGCACATGATTCAAATTCGACGCTCGGATGCAATTCACGAAGACGATCCAACAGCGCATATAAGGCCACAGTTTGATCATGAGTTCCAGCTTTGCCATCGGGGTTACTCCCCTGTACATGCCAACGATTCATATCCCACTTCACATAGTCAATGTCGTGATCGCGCAACAGCGCGTCCAATTGAGTCAGGACATGTTCAAAGGCCCCCGCATTCCACAGATCAAGCACCAATTGATGACGACCGAGAATCGGCTCATAACCTTCCGTCGCCAAAACCCATTCGGGATGGGCCCGATACAGATCGCTGTCTGGATTGACCATTTCTGGCTCTACCCAAATACCAAACTGCATATCTAGTGCCCGCACATGATCAATCAATGGATTGAGGCCATCAGGATAAACCTCAGATGAAACCCACCAATCTCCCAGACCCTGCCGATCGTTACGACGACCAGCGAACCAACCGTCATCAAGTACAAAGCGCTCAATTCCTACTGCTGCACCAACGGTCGCTAATTCTTTTAGGCGTTCAATATCGTGATTGAAATAAACTGCTTCCCAAGTGTTGAGATGAACTGGACGCGCAGACAGTTCGAAACGTGGTGAGCGCCGACGCGCTTCATTGTGAAATCCCCACGATGCCGGAGTCATACCCGAATCCGAATAAACCCCTATGACATCAACGGTGCTGAATTCATCTCCGGCATAGACACAGATCTCACCAGCATGGAATAGTTCGCCACATTGGATGTAGCGACGACCGTCAGGTAATTTTTCGGCATAGATCACATGATTAGCGCTCCAGGCCGCATGCACGCCCCACACTTCGCCTTGCCATTCAGTAGCCCCCGATTGCAAAGCCCAGACATAGCTGGGATGCTCATGAGATGAGCGACCGAGACGATTCTCGCTCGTCCACGCTCCGTACGGCCAGCGAAATTTCTGTAACTCAAACTCGCGACCCCAGCGACCACCGAAGACGCCGAGGTCCTCAGCATGTGATGCCAGTGGCAGAGAAACCGTGAAAGCGTCAAGCATAAAAGGTGAATCGCCAACGTTGCGCAAAATGCAACGTGTCGTGAGTACACCGTCGTTGGATAAGTGCAGACAAGAAACGATTTCAAGTTCGGCTATGAGATCATGCGCCACGCACTCTAAGAGAGTGCCATGAAGATCATCAATGACTTCATGCGACAAATAACTAAATCGCGGTGACCAGTGTCGTCCTCCACGGCGGTGCCCTTGCAACCCAGGCCGCCCTGTGAATGCATCGCCGTGCAGTGGCACGACAGAGATCGGAGTTGTGGAGTCCATCGCTCCGAAAGTCACGGGGAACGAACCCCATGTTTGCGGAAGGTCCGCCAGAGTTTGCCCCCAATGCAAAATCGTCGGGATGCCACTTGAGACATCAACGACAACGCTCACCGTTGAACTCTTGAGATGTTGAATCATGTTCACCCCCCGCCCTACTTTGTACTCACAATGAGTCATAGTCAACCCGATCTCCGCAAGAATGAGCAGATGCCAGCAGACAGTATGAGTAAACAGCCCGATATTCGTGTTGATCCCATTCTTGGCACCACCGTTCATGTTGTTGGTCATCGCCAAAGCCGACCGAATTTGCCGACAAATAATGCTCCTGGCGAATGCCCCTTCTGTGTCGGAGGACAAGAAGCCCCTGAGCCCTACGAGGTGCGCTCTTTCGTCAATCGCTGGCCGGCAATGGCCGATGAACGTTGCGAAGTGGTGTTGTATAGCAGCGATCACCACGGCTCGTTTTCCACCCTGAGTGTTGATGCCGCAGTCAAAGTGATTGATCTGTGGGCCCAAAGAACAAGCGCCCTATCGTCACGCCCAGATGTGCACTATGTTCTGATTTTTGAGAATCGTGGTGCCGAAGTGGGTGCCACAATTTCACATCCCCATGGACAGATCTATGCCTACGACCATGTCCCCGAACGTCCACAACGTCTATTCGGCGCTTCTTGGAAACCCGACATCACTGAATCGCGTAACGTCAACACAACCCCCTTGTGGTCCTGCGTTGTGCCCTATGCCTCGCCATACCCGACGGCAGTGACGATTGCTCCCGTTCAACGCACGGATGACCTCAAGTCTTTGTCATCCGAGCAGAGACGCGGGCTTGCCGAAATCTTGATCGACACTTTGTCACGTCTTGATCGTCTCTATGACGCTCCTTTGCCGTACATGATGTGGATCAATCAACGGCCATCTCAAACGACACATAATGACGCTTGGATGAATATTGAAATTGTTTCACCGTGGCGACAATCAGGATTGGCACGCTTCATAGCCGCTGCCGAAGTCGGCGCTGGCGAATTCTTTAATCCGGTGGTACCCGAAGAACTTGCTGAAAAACTTCGCCGACTCAGTCGCTGAAAGGTGCAAACTGCGGCGCTCGCTTCTCTAAGAAAGACTGCACGCCCTCTTGAAAATCAGCACCCATCACCGAAGCGTTCATCATCTGAATTGAGTTCGTCGTTGCGGTATCCACATCGATTTCCCAGTCTCCGTAGACTTGCTTCTTCATCTGCGCCCAACTCGTTGGTGAACAATTTTGCGCAAGATCAGCGGCGTACGCCAGAACATGGCTCATCAACTCCTCGCCAGGTACGACCCCATTCACTAACCCCATCTGCATTGCTTCATCAGCGGTGATGACCCGACCTGACAACAGCAAATCAAGTGCTCGCGGCATGCCAATCAACTTTGGTAGAACCCACGAGGATCCATATTCACAAATCAGACCGCGTCGACTAAACGATGTCGTCAATTTGATTCCGCTGGCGGCGAAGCGAAGATCACAAAACGCTGCCAAAACGAAACCAACGCCAGCTGCTGCGCCATTGAGAGCAGCGATGATTGGCTTGGGATAGGAAACGAAATCACTAAAGCGACCGCCACCTGTGGCTGGTCCCGCGCCACCTGCAGGGTTAGCGCGAATTTGATTGAGCGCGTCCATGTCAGCACCTGGACAAAAACCGCGACCCGCTCCAGTGATCACGACAACGCGCACCTCAGGGTTGAGGCGACACTCCTCAAGTCGAGCGAAAAACTGCTTCGACATTGCAGCGCTCCAAGCATTCATCCGATCAGGATTATTCAAGGTGATCACGCCGATACCTGGCTCTTGCACTGACAGGAGAACTAACTCAGACTGATTCGACATCCTCTTGACGATACTCGCTCGCTCTCACGACCTTGCGAGCCTGACGTGCATCACTAGCCAAATAGGCGCTTGCACCGAGAATCAGAATCAGTGCAGTCCATTGGTTCAAGCGCAATCCTCCGCTCTCCTTGGCCGCGTCAATGCGTAACCCTTCAACCCAAAAACGACCAATGCCGTATCCCATGACGTACACCGCCAGCAATCGGCCTGGTCGCGCTGCCAACATTCGGCGACCCACAACAATCAATATCACCGTTAGTGCCAAGTTCCATAATGACTCGTACAAAAAAGTCGGATGGAACAAAGTTCCCGCCGGATAGCCAGCATCCAAAACTTTGTCTGCATCAACTCTCAAACCCCACGGCAAAGTTGTGGCTTTGCCAAACAACTCTTGATTCCACCAATTTCCCCAGCGCCCTACGGCTTGAGCCAATGGCAACGCGGGTGCGACTGCCCACAAGGTCTGCGCAACGGGAAGATTCTCTCTCTTCAACGCCCAGACTCCCACAATGATGCCCAGCAACATTCCGCCAGGAATACCCAGTCCCCCTTTCCAAATTTTGATGATGTCAAAGGGGTGATCAGAAAAGCGACCCCATTCTGTGGCCACGTGATACAGCCGTGCACCAATCACGCCCGCTGGCACCGCCCACATGGCGACATTATTCACCTGCTCGGAACCACCGATACCGATCAAAGTCATCCGTTTGCCCCACAAGCGGACTCCCAAAATCACCCCTAAAGCAATCATCAAGCCGTAGGCACGCAATTGCAATGGGCCGAGGTGAATCGCCGAGCTACCGGGGCTCGGGATATAAGAGAGGAAATTCACCCAGTCACCTTGGCGGTAAAGGCGAGAGCCAATTCATTGATCAAATCCTTGTCATAATCCTGCGTCGCCACATGGAAACTGCGCTCAAGCAGAATTCTTTCCACGGGTCCACCCCACTGCTCTGCCAATTGATCGCTAGTGGCTGGATCAACGACGTGATCGTTCTTCGATGTGATCAGCAACATCGGGATCAAGCACGAACCATATTGCGACAGCATCGGTTTGATCCCATCTTCAACCATGGAAACCAAAGGTGCCAAAGGTGTTCCCGCGTACGAACTTTCTTTCACATTCGGATCAGCAATGTCCGAACCAATACCTGGGAATACTTCGGTTCCTTCAGCAAGCAAACCCTTCACCATTTCCAACATTTCTTCGGCTTGGGGCTGCGAGGCGGGGTTGATACACACGATGCCAGACACCGTTGGTTGGCGCAATGCAGTCCACAGAGTCAATGCTCCGCCCATAGACAATCCAGCCACAACAACTTTGTCAACCCGCGCAGCAAGTCGCGCATACGCCGCTGCCACTTCTGCGGTCCAGTCACTCCAGCGAGTCGGAATCATGTCTGAAATATCGGTTCCGTGACCCGGTAGACGCGGAAGTTCTACGTCGTATCCTGCCCCAGCAAAACTCTCAGCCACTCCGCGCATCGATGACGGATTTCCTGTGAAACCATGAACGCACAATGCCCCAATTCGAAGGTTTCCACTATGGCTCCAAGATTCTGCACCAACCACAACTGCGGCTTTGTCAACATGTTCGCTCATGATCTATTTCTAGCGCATGAGGAACATGAAACTAGAGTCGCTCACGACTCAAGTATGAACAATGCGCATGAAAGCCTCGACCACCGTCGGATCAAACTGAGTTCCAGCGGCGCGAGCGATGTAGCGCACGGCATCATCAATCGCCCACGCTTTTTTATAGACCCGTTCGCTAGTCAATGCATCAAAGACATCGGCCACGGCGCAAATACGACCAGATAACGGGACCTCAGTTGCCCCGATCTGACGCGGGTACCCAGTTCCATCCCATCGTTCATGGTGGTTCAAGGCAACTTCTTGTGCTAACTGCACTAATGGCGAATGACTTCCAGACAAAATCCGAGCACCGACCGTGGTATGCGTCTTCATCACTTCAAACTCGGCTGGACTCAGAGGGCCAGGCTTCAAAAGAATTGAATCTGGAATTGCAACTTTGCCGATGTCATGCAACCGCGCTGCTAGTCGTAAACGCTCGCACCATGCGTGATCTTGACCTAAGAGCTCTGCTATTTCTCCACACATGTCTCCCACGCGAGTCGTGTGTTCACCCGTGTCCGTATCGCGAAACTCTCCCAAGATAGCCAAACGCTCAAGAGCCTCCAATTGAAACTGCTCGAGTTCTGTTGTGCGACCCAGAACTAAACCTTCAAGTTCACTGGTGCGCAATCGCAAAATCTCAGCCTGCTGGCGCGACTCCTCTGCCTCGTGGGCAACCTGCAAAGTTTTAATCCGAATATCAGTGCCCTCATTGAAGATCAGTTGATTGGTTTCGAACTTGAGATCCAAGTGCTGAACGGCCTCTTCAAAGCGATGCAGACGTTTGTACACCTCCGCTAGCGAGGAGTGAGCTGCCAGGAGCGTGGGCTTAGCTCCAACAACTTGCGCCAACCCAAGGGCATGGTGCAAATGTATGAGTGCTTGCTCCTCGCACGAAGCCTCGATTTCCACTTGCCCACAGGCCAACTCGACTCTGGCACGCACGGCATCATCAAAGGCGATGCTTGAAGAATCAAGAATTGCCAGAGCCCCATTCAAAAGCTGGCGCGCTTTATCAAAATTTCCGAGACCCCGGTAGGCGCTTGCTAGGGCTGCCAAAACTTCGGGAAGAAAGGCGACCGCATGAACGCGGCACAACTCAAGTGCTTTTTCACCGATTTCAATGGCGATCTCGTACTCGCCACGTTCAGCACGTAATGCTGAAATATTTGACCAAGTGATTGCGTCAAAGTCGGGGCGATTTAGTTGGGCATTGGCATTAATGGCCGCCTCATAATTGACGATCGCTCGATTGGTGTCACCTAATTCGTGATAGATCGTGGCAATTGTGTTGAGCATGTTGCCTTCGTCAATTCGGTGTCCAGTGCCGCGGTAACAATCAAGCGCTTGCAAGCAACACGAAAGGGCCTCGCTGTGGTTGCCAGAGTTGGTGTGCACTAGCCCAATGAGATTCAAAGCCCAAGCCATCACCAATGGCACATCGTGAGTCATCGCGAAGTCGCGCGCCTCAACAGCGAGAGCGAAAGCATCACCGGGCTGACCGTCATAGTGCGCCAAAGATGCCAGTCGATAGAGCGACTCTGCTTCACATGGCTGATCATTTTCAGAGCGGGCCACAGCGCGTGCTTGCTGAACAAGGATGCGTGATCTCTCTGGCTCGGTGGTTTCGTGAGCACGGGCGAGATCTAGCAACAGACGCGCCGAAGCATGTGAGCGACTCCGAACTTCCTCTGCACCTATGCCAACTTGAGAAATCAACTGCTCTCCTGACCGACTTCCAATGTGATGTTTTCGGCTCCGCTTGGCCCGAACTTGAATAAAACCCTAAAAATTCCCATTTATCAGGCAAGATGTAAGAGGAAAGGGCCGCCAAAATCGAAAGCTAGGCAACTCGTGACGCCACCAAAGATCGACAGCAAGGGCCGTAGTCGCCGGGCTCGTCATTTTGATCGCGCTGCTCTCTATGCCTTCGTCCCCGTGATCGCCATTATTCCGGTCTGGCTTATCGCCATGACATTGCTCTGGCTCCCCATTGGCTGGCTGACGAATATCGCTTTGTGGGAGATGTTGTTCGCCTACTTGGCTGCGGGATCAACATTATTTATCCCTAGCGTGCAGCGCCGTATCTTGACTCTCTTGATGGGCGCCCGCAAACCCACGTCGGGTGAGGCCCCAAAATTACAGAGCGCCTTCAACGAAGTGACTCAAGCATGGCATCTACGCGATCGAAACTTTGCTGTTGGGGTCGTGGACGATACCGAACTCAATGCCTTCGCTAGTGGTGGCCACCTAGTGATTGTCACATCTTTCGCTATCACAGAACTCAACCATGACGAATTGTGTGGCGTTCTGGCCCACGAATTATGCCATCATCTCGGTTCGCATACCGTTGCTCTGACCATTGGACAGTGGCTCACTTTGCCAGTTTATTTTCTAGCTCGCGTCGGCGCATTCATGCGCAATGTTTCTCACGCGGCCACAGACACGTTTGCGCGCCGCTCAGAACTAGCGCGCTTACTCGGTCGTTTCATTGCCGCGATCTTCAACGCCATGTCTCTATTTTTTAACGCCGGGTATTCCGCAATCAGATTTCTCGGAAACATGGTGGGTCGCTCGGCTGAGTTCCATGCTGACCAACGGGTAGTCCGAATGGGTTATGGTCGCCAACTCGCGGCTGCTTTAAAAAGGACAATCGTGTCTGGCATGCGTTCAACTTCGCACCCCCCAGCACGTACGCGTATCGCCCGCATTGAAGCCGCCCTACGGCCAGACCGCAAAGGTCATCCTTCAACGACTCGACCTAGGCGGCAACCGTGAGACTCTCGGTGTGCTGGGCGTCCATGACGTGAAGTGGTGCCGAATATGTCACAACTCGGCGAATCTCTCTCGATAGTTCTTGAACAGTCCGTTGCCTGAGCAAGCGCAGAGATAGCGTCGCAACTGATGTCGACGTCACCCAACGCCACCACCGATTCACCATTTCTTGCCGCCGCTGCGGGTCGTCATTACCTGCACACCCCAGTGTGGTTCATGCGCCAAGCCGGGCGCAGTCTCCCCGAATACAAGGCCATACGTGGAGATGGAAGCATTCTTGAGGCCATCAAGCAGCCCGATTTGGCTGCCGAAATTACCCTGCAACCAGTTCAGCGTTACGGAGTTGATGCCGCTGTCCTCTTTAGCGACATCGTGGTCCCGCCCCATGCGGTGGGATTCGGCATTGATGTCGCCCCTGGGACAGGACCAGTCGCCGAGAATCCCTTTCGTTCACCGCAGGATCTTTTGCGCTTGCGTCCTCTCGAACCGCACAGCGATCTCGCGTATGTCATTGAGACGGTAAAAATACTTGCTGGCGAACTTCCTGCCAGTGTGCCATTGCTGGCGTTCGCTGGAGCCCCATTTACGGTGGCCAGTTATCTCATCGAAGGTCGCCCATCGCGCACCTACCAAAATACAAAACAGATGATTCATCTTGAGCCCGCTCTCTGGCATCAACTTATGGAGCGTTTAACTCAACATTCTGTGGCCTTCATTGATGCTCAACTGAGTGCGGGTGCTCAAGCGTTCCAACTTTTTGACTCATGGGCTGGCGCACTTTCAAACTCCGACTATCGCGAGTTCGTACTCCCCCACAGCAAAAATGTTTTTCAGCAACTCCGCGAACTACATCCAACTAAACCAGGCATTCACTTTGGCATCGGCTGTGATCACCTTTTGGAATCTATGTACGAAGCTGGACCACAGATCATGGGGCTGGACTGGAGAACATCAATTTCTGCGGCTCGCGCACGCATGGGTTCGTCGCTCATCGTTCAAGGCAATCTTGACCCTGCCCTCATCTTGGCGGGTGCACAACCTGCCTTGGCGGGAGCGGAGCGAGTCATCAAAGATAATGCGGGGCATCCTGGCCATATTTTCAATCTCGGTCATGGTGTCGATCCCGCTACTGACCCGACAATCCTTGAAGATGTCGTTGCTTTTGTCCATGAATCTACGAGAGTTGAACAATCCTGATGGCTAACCAGAACACCCGCACGGCAGTTTTATTGATGGCCTACGGCACTCCAAATACGCCTGCTGAAATTGAGCCCTATTACACCGATATTCGGCGGGGTCGGGCACCAACTCCAGAGCAGTTGGCTGATCTCATCAGCCGCTATGACGCCATCGGCGGTATTTCACCTCTCGCAGCACGCACTCTGGCGCAACGCGATGCCCTGCAGGTTTCCCTTGATGCACTTGCACCAGGTGAATACGAAGTGGTCCTCGGTCTCAAGCATGCCGAACCAAAAATTGAAACGACAGTGAACGATTTAGCAGCACGGGGCTTTACTCAGATCATTGGTCTTGTCTTGGCCCCACATTATTCGTCCTATTCCATTGGCCAATACATGGACCGCACGCGCGCCGCCGCCGAACCCCACGGCATCACCGTCAGTGGAATTGATAGTTGGGCACGCGAACCAGCATTTATTTCATTTCTTGCTCAAGACGTGCGTCAGCGACTCACAACAATGCCAGCCAATACCAAAGTTCTTTTCACCGCTCACTCGCTGCCGCAACGCATCATTGATGGAGGCGACCCCTATCCCGACGAGCTTCGTGCCACAGCCGAGGCGGTCGCCGCCGAGGCAGGACTTGTTTCGTGGTCTTCGTGGTCCATCGCCTGGCAATCTGCCGGTCGCACACCTGAGCCATGGATCGGACCTGACATCTTGAATGTCATTGATGACCTCGCTGCGAGCGAGGCAGCGAGCGGAGTTTTAGTCTGTGCTTGTGGCTTCGTTGCTGATCACCTCGAGATTCTCTTTGACCTTGACATTGAAGCAAGCCAGCATGCCAAGTCCAAAGGTTTGGCTTTCGCACGCACGACATGCGTCAACGATGATGCCGACATCATGAACGCTCTCGCTCGACGTGTGATCGCTCTGAAGTGATGATCCTGTGACTCCTCCCGCTGACGCGCAACATGTCGTGATTATCGGCGCTGGGATCACAGGACTGACTGCGGCTTATCGACTCCTCACAATCACAACCGCTTCTGACTACCGTGGCACACCTGTGGCCATCACGGTGATTGAGTCCGACTCTGAGGTCGGCGGGAAAATTCGCTCCTCTCCTTTCGCTGGAATCACTGAAATTGATGAGGGGGCTGATGCTTACCTGATGCGCGTTCCCCAAGCTGTCGCTCTATCTCGCGAGTTGGGACTCGGATCAGAGATGACGAATCCAACGACCGGCCATGCAGCAGTGATGCGTAAAAAACTGCACCGGATACCCGAAGGGCTCATGCTCGGGGTCCCGACTGGCATCAACTCGCTATCCAAAAGTGATCTCATTTCC
>CAMAYS010000025.1:0-20715 GCA_945862545.1 Bifidobacterium breve
GGTCAGGATCGTTCTCGGCGTAAGCAGTTACTCGGCGCCATGGAGTCGGCCGTTGAGTGGTATCACCAACGCTTACTCAATTCACCTGATGCCCGTTCTGCTCGTGAGTATTTACGCGATAGGGGATTGGCGGGAGATGTTGCTCGCCAGTTCCGTTTGGGCTATGCCCCCGATGAATGGGATGCTTTGAGCAGTTATCTCACGGAGCAAGGTTTCAAGGCCGATGTGCTGAGTGATGTGGGCCTGGCTTTTACGAATAAATCCAACCGTCTGCAAGATTCGTTTCGCGCTCGAATCATGTTTCCGATTTTTAGCGACAATGGAGACGCTGTCGCCTTCGGTGGACGCGTTCTTCCCGGAAGCACAGATCCAGCCAAATATAAGAACTCCGCTGAAACAAAAATTTACTTCAAGTCGAAAACTCTGTATGGCATGAACTGGGCCAAGAGCGATGTCGTCAAAGATGACCAAGTCATCGTCTGCGAGGGTTATACCGATGTCATCGGTTTTCACCGTTCGGGCGTGCCGCGCGCTGTTGCCACATGTGGGACATCGCTGACCGAAGAGCATGTCAGGATGATGAAGAGGTTTGCTACAAAAGTCGTGTTGGCTTTTGATGCCGATAAGGCTGGCCAAGGTGCGGCCGAGAAGTTCTACGCTTGGGAAGAGAAATATCAGGTACGAGTATCTGTGGCGCGGTTCCCTGACGGCAAAGACCCAGGTGATTTAGCCAGTTCGGATCCTGAGGCGCTGGCCTTAGCGATCAAAGATGCTGTGCCATTTCTTCGTTTCAGATTGGACAGAGTCATCGCCGCTCAGCCCCTACGAACCCCCGAAGATCGGGCACGATTGGCATCTCTCGCAATGCAGGTGATCAATGAGCATCCCGATGTCAATGTCCGCAAACTATATGCCGGCGAAGTAGCGACCATTGTTGGTCTTCCCGTCGCCGATTTGACTCGCCTGGCTGAACGTCGATCAACTCAACCTGTCGTTGCTGCACCCGCACCTCGTGCCTCGGGAGACAGTGATAGTGCCGAATTCATAGCCATCGCCTTATTACTGCAGACATGGGATGCCATAGCGCCGTGGTTGATTGAAGATCTGTTTTACTCGGAGATTCCACGCCGGGCATTCCTCAATTTGGCTCATGCTGCCGAAGTTGAGCAAGGTTCACTGTTGAATAATGCCTTGGCGAGCGCAGATCCTGAAGTGCGTGAACTTTTAGAACGTGCCGCTGTAGCAGATATAGACATTGATCCGCCATCGGTTGCTCTCAGTCTGATCGCGGTTGGCGTACGTCGAACATTGAGTCAGCGCACTGGCATTATTGACCCTGTGGAGATTCTTGAAGATCGCGCGGCGCGCTTAGAACTTGAGAAACTTGACGATCCGAAAACTGGTTTTGTGACTGCTGAGTCATTGCTAAGGTGGCTAGGTATTAGGGGAACTACAACTCGGGGGTAAAGGTGACATTCGACAGTGCCGAAGCTTGCGATGCACCTCTCAATGTGACCTCAGTGCCGGTTCCCGAGATTGACCTGCACGAGTGGATTGGTCTCTTGGCGTACGGTCATCGTCGCGGAGAATTGTCGACAGAAGAAATCGTTGATGTTCTTCATGATGTTGAATTATCATCTGCTGTGATTGACGCCGTGCGTGAGGCCATTGAAGATTTCGGCATTGTGGTTGATCAGTCATTTGATCTTGATGACAGCGGCGAAATGCGTCGGCCACAACTCCAAGGCTCGCTCATACGTTCAGGCAAAGGAACCGGTAGTGGTACCCGTTCTGCGTCACATAGAGAAGGAGACTCAGGAAGTCAGGATGCCGTCCGCCTGTATTTACAAGAGATCAGTCGCATTGCCTTATTGACGGCCGATCAGGAGAAATTTCTTGGTCGTCGTATGACCGATGGTGTTCATGCGCAGGCAGAACTATTGGCTTTGGGCGATGATGTTTCCGTTTTGGATCGGCGTCGGCTGAAGCGGCTTATTGATAATGGGCGAAAAGCGCGCGAAGAAATGACGCAGGCCAATCTACGTTTAGTCGTCAGTATCGCCAAGCGCTACGCTCGTTCATCAATGCCTTTGGCGGATGCGATTCAAAGTGGAAACATTGGTCTAATCCGGGCTGTTGAGAAGTATGACTACACCCGTGGTTTCAAATTTTCTACATATGCAACATGGTGGATTAAACAGTCCATAGCTCGCGCGGTTTCTGAAGAGACACGCAATATTCGTATCCCAGCGCATGCAATGGAGAGCATTAATCGTGCATTGCGAGTTCAACGAGAGTTATCGCAGAAGCTTCAGCGCGAACCATCATTGATTGAGATCGCCCAAGTACTCGGAGAATCTCCGAGAAAGGTGGCTGAGTATTTCAATCTTGCTGCTGATACCAAAAGTCTTGATCAACCGACGCGCAGCGAGGGGGATGCGACCTACGCCGACAATTTGGCGTCGACAGACAGTGTTGACCCAAGTGATGGGTTGCAGTATGAAGATCTACGTGAGGCCCTGCAACTCGTACTGAATGATCTCCCAGAGCGTGAGAAAGAAGTCATGAGGATGCGGTTTGGGCTTGGTGGCGGGGAAAACGCCACTCTGGAGGAAGTGGGGCAGGCCTTTAACATCACCCGCGAGCGTGTCCGCCAGATTGAAGTCCGTACTTTGTTTCGTTTGCGGCACGTGACTGCGAGTGCGACGTTGAGAGACTTTGTCGACTAGTGCCTACTGACCTATTGAGGGCGTCTTCACGGGTATCCTGACATCGTTATGTCGCAACGGGAAGAACGCTCTTATATCGTCAGAACCTTCGGGTGTCAGATGAATGACCATGATTCGGAGCGAATTTCCGGTCTCTTAGAGACTGACGGCCTAGTACCAGTGCAGGACGAGGACGATGCCGACATCGTTGTCCTGAACACATGTTGTATTCGTGAAAATGCGGATAACAAGTTGTACGGCAATCTTGGGATGTTGAAGCGCTGGAAAGACGCTCGTGAGGGTCGTCAGATTGTGGTGTCCGGTTGCTTAGCGCAAAAGGATCGCGACATAGTGCGTGACCGTGCCCCATGGGTTGATGTCGTGATGGGTACCCACAATGTCCATCGTGCCGCTGAACTCGTTGAGCAAGCGCGCACCTCAGGTCCAGTGACAGAGATTCTTCAAGAAGCAGTTCTCGATGACCATGCCATGTTCCCTTCGGCTCTTCCAGCGAAGAGGGTAAATTCTTACGACGCCTGGGTCACTATTCAAATTGGTTGTGATAACTCCTGTGCTTTTTGCATCGTTCCCACAGTACGCGGAGCAGAAATCAGTCGCCCATACGAGGACATTGTCAATGAAGTTCAAATGTTGGTCTCCCAAGGTGTCACAGAGGTAACGCTGTTAGGCCAAAACGTGAATAGCTACGGACGTGATCTACAGTTGGATAGGCGCCGATCTGGCGAATCTGTTTCCGCTGCGCCGCGATTTAGTGAACTGTTGCGCGAGGTTGGCGGTATTGAAGGTCTTCGTCGCTTGCGATTTGTTAGTCCACATCCCAAAGACATGCGGCCAGAAACTTTCGCCACGATGGCAGAGGTTTCATCGGTCTGCGAGCACCTCCATTACCCTTTGCAATCAGGGAGCGACCGTATGTTGGCGATGATGCACCGTGGTTACTCGGCGCGGCGTTATCTTGAAAAAATCGTTGAAGCTCGGGGACTCATTGCTGATCTGGCGATTAGCACGGACATCATTGTCGGCTTTCCTGGTGAAACAGAGGCAGACTTTCAACAGACTCTTGAGGTGTCGGCAGCAGCCGAATATGACTACGCCTATACCTATATGTTTTCTCCACGTGAGGGCACTGAGGCGGCGCGCATGACAGATCTATTTGTAGATCCGGCCGTCATAGCTGATCGATATGCTCGCCTCCGTGTCGTCGTTGAACATTCGGCCGTGCTCAAGCACGAAGCACGCATTGGACGAATTGAAGACGTTTTAATTGAAGGGCCTTCACGGCGCAACCCTGTGGTCTACCAAGCTCGTACTCGCCAGAATAAAGTGGTGCACTTCACTCCCACAGAACCAATCCGCACGGGAAGTTACGGTTTGGTGGAAATCACCAGTGCCGCACCGCACCACTTGCGTGGAGTGCTCGTTGAAGTGACGGCAGACCCCTCACACAAAGTACGTATTCCAGTCGCTTCGCTGTGAGTATTCGATGACGTTTCGTTCATTGGTCATATTGGGCCCCACGGCCAGTGGAAAATCATCGTTGGCAATGGCTTTGGCGACATCTGATGCTGGTCGTGATTTGGGTATTGAACTGCTGTCCATTGACGCTATGCAGGTGTATCGCGGTATGGATATCGGAACTGCTAAGCCGACCGTCAGCGAACAAGCTTTGGTGCGACACCATCTCATTGACTTAGTGGATGCCACGCAAGCATTTACGGTGGCACAATTTCAAATCGCGTATCAACATGCGGTTGACGACATCACGAGTCGTGGTGGAAGGGCACTGCTAGTCGGGGGGACCGGACTGTATGTGCGCGCTGTAGTTGACGGACTGACCTTGCCTGGTCAGTGGCCCGAGGTTCGGGCGCGACTTGATGATGAGTTGATTGCTATTGGACCGGAAGCCTTGCATCAACGTCTCTGCCAACTTGATCCCACGGCGGGGAGCAAGATGGAGCCGAGTAATTCGCGGAGAATCATTCGTGCCTTAGAAGTGTGTGAGGGGAGTGGACGCCCTTTCTCTTCGTTTGGTCCCGGCGTGGATACTTATCCTGCGAGCGAGGTCCAACAAGTGGCTTTGCGCTGGCCCCGCGATGTTTTAGCGAGACGTATTGAAGAGCGCGTTCGAGTGATGATTGAGCGGGGACTGCAAGCCGAAGTAGAGAATCTTCTCACTCAAGGTCTGTCTCCAACAGCCCTGCAGGCTTTGGGCTACAAGGAGATGGTTGAACACATTGAGGGGCGCATGTCACTTGAAGAAGTCATAGCCACCATTGTCGTGAAAACTCGCCAGTTCGCAGTTCGTCAAGAGCGCTGGTTCCGTCGGGATCCACGAATCAACTGGTTCGACATTGAAAGTGACCCAGTGACCGAAGTGGCACCCCAACTCATTGGGCTTTTGGCGTAACCTGAGATTCATCGCTATGGATATCAGACTGACAAAACACCATGGGCTTGGCAACGATTTCCTCGTCGTGGATCTGGCTCAGGGAACTCCGCCAATCGCATGGGCCGAACTCGCGCGTCAATGGTGTGATCGGCGTTTCGGTGTGGGCGCTGATGGACTTTTACTTTTGGATATTCAAGGTCCTCAACATCTGAGCATGGTGCTCTTCAATGCTGATGGAAGTCGCGCTGAAATGAGTGGCAACGGCATTCGCTGTCTAGTCCAAGCGGCACATCGCCAAGCGAATGCTTCAAGTTCCTCGGCGACGACCTACACCGTGGAAACCGACGCTGGGCAGCGGATCGTACGCGTTGAAGGTGGAGATGAGGGTGAGACTTTGCAGATCAGTGTCGACATGGGTCAGATCACTGATGTAAGTGAACCGCAGAATTGGTCTGATCTGCAATGCAACCCAGATCGGCCAGTGCGCCACCTCTCATTAGGTAATCCTCACGCAGTCGTGGGTGTTGATGATCTCGACGATGTGGATTTGCAAAAACTCGGCGCTCTCGTGCCTCAAGTGAATTTGGAAATTATTGCTGCTGGACCCGAAATTGATGCCATCACGATGCGCGTGCATGAACGAGGCGCGGGAATCACTTTGGCCTGTGGCACGGGGGCCTGCGCTGCCGCTGAGGCAGCCCTTGCCTGGGGCCTCGTACCAGCGTCAACTCCAGAGGTCATTGTGCACATGGCTGGTGGTGATGCGCGAGTCCGCATTGACTTGGCCTCACGGACCGCCACCTTGATTGGTCCCAGTGTTTTCATCGCTTCACTGTCGGTGTATGTGTGACCAATTCAAGTCCTAATTCGCCGTACAACCAAGCCCTCGGTCAAACCCTCATCGAGCGCAGTATTCGAGAACGCATTGTTCTTGTCGGCGTCACTTTGCATGGTCACAGCGAAGAAGAAACTGAGTCAAGTCTCGACGAGTTAAGCCTGTTGATCAACACCGCTGGCGCCGATGAAGCGGGCCGTCTCACACAAAAGCGCGATACTCCAGATCACACATGGTTCGTGGGCAAAGGCAAAGCCGAAGAATTACGTGATTTATGTTTGGCGGTTGACGCTGACACAGTCGTCTTCGACAACGAACTTTCTCCCGGCCAACAGTACAACTTAGAAAAAATGTTGGGACGCACAGCAATTGATAGAACTGCTGTCATTCTTGACATCTTCGCCCAAAATGCACACACCCTTGAAGGTAAAGCTCAAGTGGAGCTTGCCCTTTTACGTTACCGACTGCCGCGTTTGCGTCGCGGTGCCGAAGCCAACATGTCGCAACAAAGGGGCGGCGTGGGATCGCGTTTTGGTAGTGGTGAAACAAAACTTGAAGTTGATCGCCGACGCATCAAGAATCGGATTTCTCGTCTTGAACATGAACTTGTTGACTTAGGTCATACCCGCGATCTACAACGTAAAGGTCGGTCGCGTAGTGGACTTGCCAATGTGGTGATTGTCGGTTACACCAACGCCGGCAAGTCAACACTATTGAATCGCCTGACTAACGCTGGTGTGCTCGTTGAAGATCGACTCTTTGCCACCCTTGATCCGACGACACGACGCTTATCTTTTCCCGGTGGTGAACCAGTGCTAGTGACCGACACCGTGGGATTCGTACGTCGTCTTCCGCACGGTCTCGTCGAATCTTTTAAGAGCACCCTCGAAGTCGCTACGCGCGCAGATTATTTGGTGCATGTTGTGGATGGATCGGGGCCTGATCCCGAGGGTCAGATTGATGCGGTGCGGACTGTTCTACGCGAGATCAAGGCTGATCAAGTGCCCGAGTTTTTAGTCTTCAACAAAAGCGACTTAGACCCGGTCGGGGTGAGTGATGTTGTCTCTTGGCATCCGGGTTCTGTAGCCCTGAGCGCTCAGACGGGCGAGGGCATTGAACTGTTTTTGCGCACGCTGTCGGATCGACTCCGTTCAGTCAGCAAGGTGATCGAACTATTTTTCCCCTATGACCGCGGTGATGCTTTGGCTGCAGTGCACCGTGAAGGAGAAGTTGTTTCCACCACGCATGAAACTGACGGGGTTCGGGTGCGAGCCCGTTTGGCCGACGCCTCAAGTGGGCGCTTAAGTGAATTTATTGTTCTTGAAGGCGCTCAACCACCGGTCGCATGAGACAAAATGAAGGCAGTATGAATGCATCTGATCGCCCTGCTGGTTTTGAACCACCTCCGTATCCCTATGAGCGCTTGGACTCCTTCAAACCCCTAGCAGCAGCTTTTCCTGGGGGATTGATTGATCTGTCCATCGGTACGCCGTGTGATCCGCCACCAGCATGTGTGCTCGAGGCTTTGGCAGTGAGCAACAGCGAACGCGGTTACCCAGCGTCAATCGGCTCGCAAGCCCTCCGAGAGGCATTCGCCAGTTGGATGGATCGCCGTTTTGCGGTCACCATCAAACCAGGCGATATTGCCGCATGTATTGGGACCAAAGAGTTCGTTGGCACATTGCCACAATGGATGAAGTTGAGGACGCCCTGGCTGGATACGGTCCTGTATCCAGCAGTTTCCTACCCAACCTATGAAATGGGAGCCACTTTGGCTGGCTGCCGGGCTGTCAGCGTCCCGACAAATGAAAATGGCGGAATTGATCTGTCGGCAATTAGTCCCGATGACGCTAAACGCGCTCTTTTGTTATGGGTCAACAGTCCGTCTAATCCAACTGGGGCTGTGGATGATGTGGGCGCGGCCGCACAGTGGGGTCGGGAACATCAAGTTCCTGTTTTTAGCGATGAGTGTTATGCCGAATTTATTTGGGCGCAAGAAAATGGGAAGGCCCGCACTCAATCGATTTTGCAACATGGTTCACAGGGAGTGATCGCCGTGCATTCCTTGTCCAAGCGCTCAAACTTGGCCGGTCTGCGGGTTGGCGCATACGCGGGTGACAGTGAACTCGTGCACTATTTGTCCGAGGTGCGCAAACATGTCGGGATGATGGTTCCAGGACCTGCGCAAGCTGCCGGTGTCGCAGCGTTAAATGATGACCAACACGTTCTTCTACAACGCGATCGGTATCGCCATCGCCTTGAGCGGATGGCCGATATTTTGTCGAAGTGGTCGGGTGTTGAAGTGCCCTTACCTGCGGGTGGCTTTTACCTGTGGTTCCATGTTGGAGATGCTTGGGGTTACACCGAAAAATTAGTGCGTGCGGCAGGAGCATTGGTCAGCCCAGGAGATTTGTACGGGGTGCAAGGAAGCGGCTTCATTCGCGTTGCTGTCGTGCAAAGTGACGACGCTATTGAACAGGTAGCACAACGACTCGGCGGTGCCTGACGAGATCTGCTGCGATTTTACAATCGTCGTAACACGGTGACTACTTTGCCGAAAACGTGTACCTCGTCAGCGGGGAAATGCATCGGTTCAAGGCGCGGGTTAGCTGGTAGTAAAATGATCTCGCGACCCTTGCGAGTGAATGTTTTGACGGTTGCTTCGTCGCCTGGAATACCAGCCACAACAATGTCGCCATTATTAGCCGTGGCTTGTTGGCGGGCCACGATGTAATCACCGTCGAGAATTCCAGCATCAATCATCGAGTCACCGCGCACTCGCAACATAAAGAGATCACCATCGCCAGTGAAGTCAGCGGGCAGAGGTAATAGTTCTTCAACATTTTGTTGAGCAAGAACATCGGTTCCGGCGGCGACATCACCGATTAGTGGTACATGGTTGACCTTGCTACGCGAAATGATCGCTCCACTGTTGCGATCCCAGTTGACTTTGATGGCCCGCGGCAGGTTGGGATCTCGTTCCAGATAACCCAGGCGTTGCAAGGTGCTGAGGTGATTATGAACTGTCGAAGGGGAGTTGAGACCGACTGTTTCGCCAATTTCTCGGACGGAGGGGGGAAAGCCACGCTCCTCCATGCTGGTCTCAATGCATTCAAGGATGCTGCGCTGACGAAGGGTGAGGGTGAGTTCGCTCATGGGTGCATCGTACGGGTGTTCGCCCCAGGAGTCAAACACCTGTTCGTATTTTCTACAGAATCGCTGGTCAGAGATGAATCTTTCAACGAAGGTTGACACCGAACAGGCGTTCGCATAACCTTACTAACAGTACGAACAGGCGTTCGGTTCAGGGATTGACAATTCCTGCCATACCCCTGTTGCAATCTCAAATCACAAGTTTTCAACCCATTACACAGATTCGAAAGGTACATCATGGCCCTCGCACTTGATCCTCGTTACATCATTGAAATCCGCCCTAATAGGGGCTCAGCCGTGCAGTTTTCTTCGGCTCCAACTGGCAATGTGTCGCACGACGTCTATCTTCGTCGGCGAGTTGTTGCAGGTCTGGCCGTCCTAGCAGTTGTGGTTGCCGTCTGCCTCGGCATCCGCACTTTGGCGAGCCGTGGGGATGGGACTGCCTCTCTCCCCGCGGTGACGCCCCAATCGCTGAGCATTGACAACGCGGCAATAAATCCAGTCTCTCTTGATCTATCGCTGGCCTATGTTCAGGGGACTGATTTTTACATCGTGCAACAAGGTGACACCTTGTGGTCCATCGCCTCATCGCTGACAGACGGCAATTTGCGAAACTATGTCGACGAGCTTGTGGACCTCAATGGCGGGGCTTCTGTGGATATTGGCCAACGCCTTGTGTTGCCCACCAAATAGCACGCCGACACTCGGCTGATTGGCGAAAAAAGTCTAGTTTTATTGAGACTTTTACACTACGCTGTGGACATGCGTTGCGTTGTTTGTCGCCATGAAGACACCAAAGTGGTGGACTCTCGAACTGCCGAAGATGGCGGGGCAATTAGACGTCGTCGGGAATGCCCGCAGTGCATGCATCGGTTTACAACTTTTGAGCGGATGGACGAAGTTCCCTTGATGATCACCAAGACCAGGGGCACGCGTGAGTCCTTTGATCGCGGCAAACTCATTTCTGGGGTGATGGCTGCGGCCAAGGGTCGACCCATTGATGATGACGCGGTGAACGCTCTAGCAGACTCGGTTGAAGAAGAATTGCGACTCGGTGGCGGTGGCGATGTGCCAAGTACACGAGTGGGACTTGCGGTCCTCGACCGTTTACGTGAACTTGACGAAGTTGCCTATATGCGTTTCGCAAGCGTTTATAAAAACTTCGATGGGGCGCAAGACTTTCAGCGAGAAGCTGCTCTGCTCGATAAGTCGCCCGTCAGTTGATAGACCCCACCGGGCTCTAGAGTTCTTCTATGAGTGAAACCCGACTTGCTTTTCGAACATGTCCATTATGTGAGGCGGGTTGTGGCTTAGAGATCGCAGTCCAAACTTCGCCCTTGCAAGTCATCAACAAGACCGAAAGCATCGGTCGTATCCGCGGTGATATGGATGATGTTTTTTCACACGGATTTATCTGTCCAAAAGGTTCAACACTCAAGCAACTTCATGAAGATCCAGATCGTTTACGCAAACCGCTGATTAAGCGCAATGGTGTGCATGTTGAAGTTGAGTGGGATGAAGCCTGGGCTGAAGTGGCCGGGCGACTACAAGATCTCATCGAACGACATGGTCGTGATGCTGTGGCCGTCTATCTCGGAAACCCCAATGCCCACAGCCTGTCGGCCATGCTGTACAACCGAACTCTGCTTCAGGGTCTGGGCACTCATAACCGTTTTAGCGCCTCGACGGTTGATCAACTTCCTAAGCAAGTGGCCGCTGGTTACATGTTCGGCACTGGCGTTCACGTTGCAGTGCCTGACTTGGATCGCACAGATTTCCTGATGATTTTGGGTGCCAACCCCTATGCATCAAATGGCAGTCTGTGCACGGCACCAGATTTCCCTGGACGCATTGAAGCTATTAGGGCTCGTGGCGGAACGGTCGTTGTGGTTGACCCCCGGTTTACTCGTACGGCTCAAGAGGCTGATACATGGTTGGCAATTCGACCAGCGAGCGATGCCCTATTTCTGATGGCCGTGATCAATGTTTTGTTTGCCGAGAACTTAGTGAAGATTCAAGATCGCATAGCCGTCTTACTGAATGGGCTTGAGGATATTCGTCAAGTGTGTCAGCGTTTTACACCTGAGGCAGTGAGCGATGCAACGGGTCTTGATGCTGAAGTCATTCGTCAAGTGGCGCGCGATATGAGCGCAGCCTCAAGTGCCGCGGTGTACGGACGCATCGGTACCACGACAACCGAATTTGGGACAACCGCAAGTTGGCTCGTGGATGTCGTCAATACCCTGACAGGCAATTTGGACAGCGTCGGCGGAGCAATGTTTGCCAAGCCAGTACTCGGTGGACCCACCACGCGCGGAACCTCTGGTAAGGGTTCAGGTTTTCGTATCGGACGGGGTGGGGGAAAGACCAAAGTCAACGGATACCCCGAAGTCATGGGCGAATATCCAGCCGCTGCTTTAGCTGAAGAAATTACTCATGTCAGCAAATCTGGAATTAAAGCCTTAATCACCGTCGCCGGCAATCCAGTCTTATCAACTCCTCATTCGCATCAGTTGTCAAGCGCCCTAGAGCAACTTGAACTGATGATCAGCGTTGATATTTATCTCAATGAAACGACGCGCCATGCCGACATCATTCTTCCTTCGCCTTCGCAATTACAGCGTGATCATTACGATGTGTTGCTTTTGCAATTTGCGATTCGCAATGTAGCGAACTACAGCCCAGCAGTTTTGCCTCTCGATGATGGTCAGCCTGATGAGTGGGAGATACTTGCGAAGTTGGGATTGATAGCTCAAGGTTTCGGGCCTGATGCTGATCCTGCGCAGGCTGACGATCTTGCTATCGATGGTTTAGTGCGTCACAGTGTCGGCGATCCATCATCTCCGATTCATGGACGCGATGCCGATGAGATTATTGAATTACTCAATAAAGACGGGCGATTTGGGTCAGCAAGAATGTTGGACATGATGTTGCAAACTGGTCCCTATGGAGCTGGCTTCGGATCAAATCCCGATGGAGCAAGTATTGAAATGTTGTTGTCGCATCCTCACGGTGTTGACTTCGGTGCACTCGAACCACGTTTGCCTGACGCTCTGCGCACACGCAGTGGAATGATTGAATTGGCTCCGCCAGAATTATTGGCCGATGTGGATCGACTGCATGCAGCAATCGCTGAGTTATCACAACGCGGTTTAGTGTTGATCGGTCGCCGTCATCTCAAGTCCAATAATTCATGGATGCACAACATTGACGTCTTGACAAAGGGCAGTATGCGTTGTTCGTTGTTGATGCATCCCGATGATGCTGCACATTTAGGTTTGAACGATGGTGCGCGGGCGATGGTGAGTTCGCGCGTTGGATCACTTGAAGTGGACGTTGAATTCACTCATGACATCCGTTCTGGCGTGGTGAGTTTGCCTCATGGTTGGGGTCACGATCACTCAGGCACAAAGATGAATGTGGCGGCCTCACGGGCTGGTGTGAATTCGAACATTTTGTCGGATCATCTCGCCATGGATCCTCTGTCTGGAACCTCGGTTTTGAATGGGATTCCAGTGACAATTGAGGCGATTAGGGTCTAAATCGCCAAAAACCAGTTTCCACAGGGTTTTCCACAGGGTTTTCCCCTAAACAAAGTGGTAATTCACATGGTTATCCACTTCCTCCCCACAGGGTACATGGTTTATTCTTCACCCCACGAAGGGAGTGACGTTGTGTCTCGGATAGTGAATCGCATAAAAAAGGTCGTTGAAAAGCAACAAGAAATATGCGGAGCAATTAGGGCCTCACAGTTCCCGGACCTGTGATACAGCGTCACACCTTCAATATTTCGTGTAGTTTTTCTCAACCGTATTTGTGTGACGTACGCCATATCAAATTCATCTAAATGTTCTTTTTTATACCTCTGAGCAGGTGTTTCTTGAGGGTTGTTGACAATTGTGTAGTTACACTGATGTAATATCACTACTGCTTGTGGCGACATCGGTGGCGGGGGATGGGATACACCACATCTTGTGTTTGATGTGTCAAGATCTAGAACCTTCAAGCACTCAAGTTGTAAACTTAAACCTCTACGCATTTTCAGAAAAGGAATCAAAATGTCACTTGCCCCGGATCGTCTAGCTATCGGAATCCGCCGTCACTACACCACAGCTGGGGTTCATCCCTATGACCAAGTGGCCTGGGAAAATCGCGATGCGCGTATCTCCAACTGGAAGGACGGTTCAGTTGCCTTTGAACAACTCGGTGTGGAGTTCCCCGTTGGCTGGTCGCTGAACGCCACCAACATCGTGTCTCAGAAATACTTCCGTGGCACACCAGGAACTGAAGAGCGCGAATCTTCGTTGCGTCAGGTTATTGACAGAGTTGCTGACACAATCACGACTTGGGGTGTCGAGGGAGGTTACTTCGTCGATCAAGCCGAGGCAGAAAACTTCAGTGATGAATTGAAGTTTATTCTCGTCACGCAACGCGCTGCATTCAACAGTCCAGTGTGGTTCAACATTGGTGTCAAGGGTGTGCCACAGCAAGCAAGTGCTTGTTTCATTTTGGCGGTTGAAGACAAGATGGATGCCATCCTTAACTGGTACCGCGAAGAAGGAATTATCTTTAAAGGCGGATCTGGTTCGGGCATCAACCTGTCAAAGATTCGATCCAGTGTTGAACTTTTGCAGGGTGGTGGAACTGCTTCTGGTCCAGTCAGTTTTATGCGTGGTGCTGACTCCTCTGCCGGAACAATCAAGTCAGGTGGCAAGACTCGTCGGGCGGCCAAAATGGTGATCCTTAACGTCGATCATCCGGACATTGAAGAATTCATTTGGTGCAAAGCCAAAGAAGAAAAGAAGGCTCGCGTTTTGCGTGATGCTGGATTTGATATGGATCTTGATGGCTCGGATTCATTCAGCGTGCAATATCAGAACGCCAATAACTCGGTGCGTATCACCGACGATTTCATGAACGCAGTTATTGAAGGTAAAGAGTGGTCCTTCAGGGCGGTTAAGACTGGCGAACCAGTGCGCACTGTGCAGGCTCGTGACTTGTGGCGTCAGATAGCAGAAGCCTCTTGGGATTGCGCTGATCCTGGTTTGCAGTTCGACACCACGATCAACAAATGGCACACGTCTCATGCATCTGGTCGGATCAATGGATCCAATCCGTGCAGCGAATACATGCACATTGATAATTCGGCGTGCAACTTGGCTTCAATCAACTTATTGAAGTACCTCGATGATCAAGATGTTTTTGATGTTGAGGCCTATAAACACACCATTGAAACAATGTTCACCGCCCAAGAAATCTTGGTTGGCCGTGCCGACTATCCAACGGAGATGATCGGCGAGAATAGTCGTAAGTTCCGCCAGTTAGGTCTTGGATACGCCAACCTCGGAGCATTGTTAATGGCTCTTGGTCTTGCTTACGATTCTGTTGAAGGTCGTGCGTGGGCTGCTTCTTTGACCAGTTTGATGACTGGTCATGCGTACGCCACAAGCGCCCGTACAGCAAGCCGCATGGGGCCACACGCCGGCTTCGCAGAGAATGAGCGCTACATGCTCAACGTGTTGCGGATGCATCGTGACGCTGATCAAGAAATTGACAACATCGAGATCGTGCAACCCGATCTAGTAGCTGCCGCTTCGCAGTCATGGGAGTCTGCAGTCCGCGACGGCGAAGAGTACGGCGTGCGGAATGCTCAGGCCACGGTTTTGGCACCGACTGGAACAATCGGTCTGATGATGGACTGCGATACAACGGGTATTGAACCAGACCTTGGTCTTGTCAAGTTCAAGAAGTTGGTGGGTGGCGGCAACATGGTCATCGTCAATCAGACGGTGCCCCGAGCCTTGACGAACCTCGGATATGAGGGTCCCGTTGTGGATCGGATCATCGCTTATATCGACACCAATAAGAGCATCGTTGATTCGCCTGATTTGAAAACTGAGCATCTGCCAGTTTTCGCTTGCTCAATGGGCGACAATACGATTCATTACGAAGGCCACGTGCGCATGATGGGCGCTGTGCAACCGTTCTTGTCGGGAGCGATCTCAAAGACTGTGAACATGCCAGAAGAAGCCACGGTTGAAGAGATTGAAGCACTGCACATGTTGTCCTGGAAACTCGGCATCAAGGCTGTGGCTATCTATCGTGACAACTGCAAAGTCGGTCAGCCTTTGTCAACCGCCAAGAAAGATGATGACAAGGCCGATGCCCCAGAGGCAGCAGCAACTGCCGTTGTGGAAAAGATCGTTGAGCGAGTGATCTCCAAGCCGGTTCGTCAGAAGTTGCCACGCAGTCGCCGCGGTCGCACTTTCGAATTCCGTGTTGCGGATTGCAAGGGCTTCGCCACGATCGGTGAATACGACGATGGTCGTCCGGGTGAAGTCTTCTTGACGGTTTCAAAGCAGGGCTCGACGTTGTCGGGCATTATGGATGCCTTCGCTAAGAGCATCAGTTACGGCTTGCAGTACGGCGTGCCAATGCGTGCTTTTGTTGAAGCATTTGTCAACATGCGCTTTGAACCAGCCGGCATGACCGACGATCCAGATATTCGTTTCGCTGCTTCAATCATGGACTATTTGTTCCGTCGTTTGGCCTTGGAATATTTGACCTACAACGAGCGCGAAGAAATGGGCATCTTCTCTGTGGACGAGCGTTTGCAACCGACCTTGCCTGGTGTTGAAGAAACTTCGTATCAGTCATCAAATGGTGCCGATGTGGCCACTGATCCTAAGAGCATTCCATCAGTCGAAGAATTAGTCACACAGTTGTCGATGGGTATTGCACCTGTAGCACCTGTCAGCGATCATTCGGCAGAGATTGCTCGCAAGGCGCTGAAGCACAGCGATGCACCGATGTGTATGCAATGTGGTGTGCACATGAACCGTGCCGGTTCATGTCACGCTTGCCCATCGTGTGGGAGTACCAGCGGCTGTAGCTGAAAATAGTTAGGTTCATTAGATCTCGGTGGCGTGAGTGGAGAATTCTCTGCTTGCGGCACCGAGATTTTTTATATGGCCTGTGTGCCCTCAATAAGTCCGTGGGCGTACGCCTCAATCCCTCGTGCTTTGTCAAAGAGATGATGAGGTAACGTCGCAATCTTGGCCGTCGTAGCGTTCGGAGCGAAAAGCCGCACCTTGCCGAGATGAATATTTCGCCACTGAGTTATTTCACGTTGAGTGTTGCGCTCAACAATGTTGTTGAACGGTCCAAACATGGCGCCTGCAAGTGGGGCAATGACGATCAACAGATCAGCAGGCGCTGCCAGATCGACGCTGACTCCTGAACGCACGCCACCGTCGATAAACAAACGCCCATTGATGGACTGTGGAGCGAATAAGCCAGGCACTGCTGACGAGGCCGCGACCATCGTCGCTAGCGGAATCAATGCGCCGTCTAGTTCGGTGCGCTTTAAACCTCGCACAGCACAGGCCACAACATGGACGTTGGGACGCATTGCATCTCCGAACACCTGGCGTGTTGATTGAGCAAGAACTCCAGGGCGTAAATTTGGAAAACGCGGCATCTTGACGTCTTTGAGGCTGGAAAAGGTAACGCCGAGGGCAGTAGCCGCCGCCGCCCACGAGCCTGCCGATGTGCCAAGCATTGGGGCTGTTGAAAGATCAATGCCTTGTTGGCGCAGTCCTTCAATGACTCCCATGGCATATCCGATACCGAATAATCCGCCGCCACCGAAGGCGCCAGCGAGTGGAACATTGGCTTTTTCGGTCATGGTCAATGTCTACCAGTCAGTTGGTTTGTAATCCTTGACGAACTGCCCCCAAATGTGTGAGCCACTATTCGCGCCATCAATGATCGGATCAACAATTCGGGCGGCTCCATCAACGATGTCGAGTGGCGGATGGAAGTGATGCTCGGATCGCTTGCGATCCGCGAGATGCGCTGGATCTTCGTCATTGATCCAGCCAGTATCAACACTGTTCATATGAATACCATCGGCGTGATAATCAGCCGCAGATGTGCGTGTCATCATATTCAGCGCGGCCTTAGCCATGTTGGTGTGGGGGTGACGAGTGGTTTTTAGTTTGCGGTAAAACTGACCTTCAACCGCTGAGACATTGACGATGTGCTTATCGCGGTTCTCAGTGCGCAACATCAATGGCTTCAATCGAGCGTTGAGAACAAATGGCGCAACAGCATTCACGAGTTGCGTTTCAAGTAACTCAACTGATGAAACCTCTGCGAGTGTGAGTCGCCATGAGTTGCGATCACGCAAGTCAATTTGTTGCAAATCTTGATCTAGTTTGCCGTCGGGAAATAGATGTGACGGTAAGTCGTGATCTTCGGCGATCAGTTCGGCTTGTGATAATTCGGCCGAACGAGTAATTCCTGGGGCTGTTACGGGAGTGAGCCCAGCAAGTTCCAGCGCGCCATCTTCGGCTGAGGGCAACATGTTGTAACCCCGCAAACCTTCGTAAGCACCCACGAGTTCGCGCACATGTGGTGGCATATCGGCAATTGATGCTTTCTCGATTTCCATCATGTGGCGATAAAACTCGGGTGGGCGGCGCACCGTTTGACAGGCATTGTTAACGATGTAGTCGAGACGATCGTATGTGGTCATCACATGCTGGCAAAAGGCTTCAACACTTGGTGTGTGGCGTAAGTCGAGACCGTAGATCTCCAAACGGTGACCCCATTGAGCGAAGTCGGCTTCGGCTGCATAACGCATGGCCGAATCGCGGGGAAAACGAGTGGTGACAATCAGGTGCGCGCCAGCGCGCAATAACTTGATGCCGGCTTGATAGCCGATCTTGACTCGGCCGCCAGTGAGTAATGCAACACGGCCACTCAGATCGGCTGTTTCGCCGCGCTTATTGTAATTGAACTCGGCGCACCTGGGACAGAGTTGATCGTAAAAGAAATGAATCAGCGTGTACTTCACCTTGCAGACATAGCAGTGTTGTTCTTGATTGGTCTCAACAAAGGCTGCGCTGGTTTCGTCGGTGTCGTTGATCTCGTCACCCTCAATAAGTTCAGGCGGGAAAACGTTAGGCGTCACAAACACTGGCTTGGCGCGCAGGGCGCGAATGGCAGCTTGTGCGAGATTCTCTTGGTGACGAGCAGTTTTCTCATTCTTGTCGCTGCGGCGCTGATCTTTGATTAAACGACGGCGCAGGGTGAGGTCAGGTTCGTAAAGATCGCCGGCCAAACTCAGTAGTTGAACCCTTAACTCAGTGGGGATCTCAGCCAAAAGGCCACGATCTGCGACGAGCATCTGCAGCAACGCAACAGTCGCTTCTACCTCAGAATCAATGTCGTCGTATGTAGGTGCTTCGTCCGACATTGACAGATTTTCAGGCTTGAGGTTCGAGCAACACTAAAGGAATTTCGCGTCGCGTCCGCTCTTGGTAGCCGGCATAACCGGTGTACACCGACGTGATCTGAGGCCACATTGTGGATCGCTCTTCGGTCGTCGCAAGACGGGCCGTGCGCACTGACTTCTTGCCGCGAATGTCCACTTCGACGTTTGGGTCGGCCTGAAGGTTCAAGAACCATGCGGGATGATCGTCATCGCCACCCTTAGATGCCACGATGACCCAGGTTTCACCCAATTGCATCGGCGAGGTCAACATGATGGTGCGCTTCTGACCAGTTTTACGACCAGTTGTGGTGAGTTTGAGAACGGGCATCTTGCCCGCATCCCAGCCGAATTTGCCGAAGGACACCGCAAGCAAGGATTTGTGGAGGGCGTTCATGGTCTTGAGAGTGAATCGGCTCGGCATAGCGTTTACGGTATCGGCGTTACCAATCGCCGCGTCGCCCAGCTTTTTTCTCACCGTCTTTTTTCTTCCCCGCAAGACGCCGTTCAACGGCCCCTTTGCTTGGCTTGGTTTTGCGTCTCGGCGGAGCGGGAGGCGCAGCCGCGGCATCAATCATCTCGCTGAGTTTCTGCACGCAGGATTGACGGTTACGCCACTGACTCCGGCTTTCTTGGCAGGTGACGGTGATCGTCTCGCCGAGGGCTTCGATCACCCGAGCCAATTTGGTGGGCGAACCCAACAAAGCAGCCGTAGACACGCTGAGCGTGGCCTTAGAGGAGACCTTGTTGACGTTTTGACCGCCAGCACCCGTTGAACGAGCGAAGGACCAGGCGATGGCATCCTCGGGAACTTCAATACCGCGTGACGTCTGCACCCTGCCATCTTGACCGTTCTCGGTAGGTGAACGAGTGTTTTACGCTCAGGAACCTACCGAAGACGGTTTTTCTACCGAGAAGGCCGGGCTAGTTGCGGGGGACCTTGATCCACGGGATGGCTTTATCCACGCGTGGTTCGCCGGGCAGGCCAAGAACTTGTTCGCCCAAGATATTGCGCATGATCTCACTCGTGCCACCCTCAATGGAGTTTGCCCGAGAGCGCAAGAACGAATGTCGCACGCCACCTTCTGCTCCATCCACAGAGAGACCGTCAGGGCGACGGAAAGTGAAGTCAAAATCAATCATTCCTTTGGCACCGAGCAATCCAACTGTGAAAGCGGTGACATCTTTATTGAATTCGGCGAGCATCAACTTGGCGATGGAACCTTCTGGTCCGGGGTTACCTGCCTTGGCGGCGGCGGCTCCACGGGCGTTAGTGAGGCGCAGTACTTCACTACGGCACCACAACCTCATCATCTGATCCTTCTGAGCTCCCGTTTGAAGATCACTCGGAAGTTCGTTCCAGATGCGCACTGTTTCATCGATCGGGCCCCGACGCTTGCTATTGCCACCGCCACCGCCACCAATAGCGGTGCGCTCATTCATCAAAGTTGTGAGTGCCACTCGCCAACCGTCGCCGATATCGCCGACACGTTGTGTATCAGGCACCCGTGCATCGGTCATATAGACCTCGTTAAATTCGGCTTCGCCAGTAATTTGGCGTAACGGTCGAACTTCAACACCGGGTGAATGCATATCGATCGCGAAATACGTCATGCCTTTGTGCTTGGGCTGTTCGGGATCGGTGCGCGTCACGAGCATGCCCCAGTCGGCTAAATGAGCCAAAGTATTCCAGACCTTTTGTCCGTTGACGACCCACTCATCGCCATCGCGAACTGCACGCGTACCAAGGCCGGCAAAGTCGGATCCAGCACCTGGCTCGCTGAATAACTGGCACCACTTCTCTTCGCCAGTGAACATCGGTCGCAAGAAACGCTTCTGCACCTCATCGGATCCGTGAGTGGCAATGGTGGGGCCCGCTAAGGCAATGAAAAATGTGGCCGGGTCTTGGGGGGCCGCTCCCGCTTTGCGCAAACCCTCTTCAACAAGGCGATTGAGATCGGGGCGTACGCCAAGTCCGCCACGGCCCACAGGAAAATGCACCCAGGCTAAACCTGCGTCAAAACGCAGACCACGAAAGGTGACATTGTCCATTTTCTTCGGATCGTGGGTGGCGAGAAAATCGGCGAGAGCATTCTCTACAAGCGCACGTGATGTATCAAGAGTTGTCGTAGTCATGAGTTAATTCTTACACGCTGACTGGGCGAACTCTCAAGCGCAACGAGTAAAAAACATCTGATCAGCGCACAAAATGGCGAGTTACAGTCGTTTAAGAGATGTGAGATTCATAGTCAGCGAGAGGGGTAATGATGACCAAGAAATTTGATACTCGGCCCAAGTCGGTGGCCAAGAAGCGGACCGACAAGCGCAGGCG
>CAMAYS010000026.1:0-20584 GCA_945862545.1 Bifidobacterium breve
ACGATGGCCATTACTGCATCAACGACAGCTGATGACATACGCAACACATTGATGGAGGCTGGAACACAACTTTTGCTTGATCAGTTGCGCGATGGTTTGCGTGAACCCGTTGCTCAGCAGGGTGAGTCAACATACGCAAAAAAGATTGAACCTGCTGAATTGTGTATTGATTGGACTGATTCGGCAGAACAGATTTCGCGACTGATTCGTTTGGGTGGAGCCTGGTCATTGTTTCGTGGCAAGCGTCTTAAAATCCATGAGGCGATTGTTGTTGATGGCGTTTCTGATAGTCCAGGTGCTCTACGAATTGATAAGGCAACCGTACATATTGCGACCTCACATGGATCGCTTGATCTACGAGTGGTGCAACCCGAAGGAAAACCGCGCATGGATATCGCCTCGTGGATCAATGGCACCCGCCCAACAACTGGAGAGAAGTTAAGTAGTGAGTGAGACCTCGCGTTCAATTGCGTTATCTGCGTTAATGCGCATTGACCATGATGGGGCGTACGCAAATCTTGTTTTGCCAACGATTCTCTCGCGTTCGAAACTTTCTGATGCTGATCGACGATTCGCTACAGATTTGGTGTATGGAACGACACGGATGCGTCGGGCTTGTGATGCGTTAATTGATCGCTTCGTGATGAGCGAACCCGATGATGCGACGCGAACACTGTTGCGTCTCGGGGCGTATCAATTGGTTTTTGGGGGAGTGCCACCGCACGCTGCGGTTTCCGCCACTGTTGATCTTGCACCGCGCAAAACAAGTGGTTTTGTGAATGCCGTCTTACGCAAGGTTTCCACGGTCACTATGATCTGGCCCCAGGATGCGGTGCGGCTGAGTTATCCCGATTGGATAGCGCAACGGTTTCACCAAGAGATGTCGGCCGAAGATGCTCTCATGTCTCTTGAGCGGATGAATGTGCCACCTCCGGTTTCGATGCGCTCTGACGGTTATGTGCAAGATGAGTCCAGCCAGTGGGTCGCCGCCGCTGTGGGTGCCAAGAGAGGCGAACGGATTTTGGATGTGTGTGCAGGGCCAGGTGGCAAAGCCACTGGCATTGCTGCATCTGGTGCCACGGTGATCGGCGCTGATCTGCAGTTCACGCGTGCAGGACTAGTGGCACAGAACGCACAACGCATGGGTTATCACTTGCCAGTGGTTGCTGCTGACGGAATGATGCCACCCTTCGCCAACAATAGTTTTGATCGCCTTTTGTTGGATGCCCCATGTTCGGGTCTGGGTGCATTGCGCCGCCGTGCCGATGCCCGTTGGCGGATGACTGCTGCAGATGTCGAAGAGTTGGGTCTTCTCCAGAAGAAACTCATTGATGCCTCAACATCTTTGGTGAAGCCAGGCGGGGTCTTGGTGTACAGCGTGTGCACGGTGACGGCATCTGAATCTATTGATCACGGAGTGCCCGCAGGTTTTGATGTCGTCGGGCGCGAAGGTGATGCGGGTTTGCCGCCACTTGGTGACGAGTGGAGCGATTTTGGCATCGGGACCCGAGTGCTCCCACATCACGCTGATACTGATGGCATGGTTCTCATCCGATACCGTCGCCGTTATGACTGATCAACCGTCACCGATTCAAGCCAAGGTTCTCACCGTCAGTGACGGGGTAGTGCATGGTACGCGTCAGGACATATCTGGCGAAAAGTTGGCAGAGGCCCTCGAGAGGCACGGGTTCGTGGTTGTCGAACGGGCCGTGACGGCGGATGGCGCCGACAATGTGGCGCGAGTTCTCATGGCTCTCACAGAAGGCTTTTCAGGAATTGTTGTCAGCACTGGTGGCACAGGCTTTGCTCCGCGTGATCAAACCCCCGAAGGCACACGTCGCGTGATTGAGCGTGAGGCTCCAGGTTTGGCGGAAGCGATGCGTTTGGTGAGTCCGTTGGGTCGGCTGTCTCGGGGCATCGTCGGCATCCGTGGTCAAGCCATCATCTGCAATACGCCTGGCTCGCCAGCAGGGTGCGTGGAACAGATTGAGGCCATCGTGGATGTGCTGCCACACGCCGTGAGGTTGCTCGCCGATGCACCCACGACTCACTAAATCAACCCGTGGGGCTTGCCCGATACCGATAGCGTAAGCAGTGTGTTACGCATTGTGCTCCCCAAAGGCTCATTAGAGAAAGCCACCTTCGATCTTTTTGAAGCGGCTGACCTGCCGATTCGACGTTCCTCCAATGTCGATTACAAAGCATCTATTGATGATCCACGAATCATTGACGTGCGAATTCTTCGCCCACAGGAAATACCGCAGTATGTGGCTGAAGGCTTATTTGACATCGGTATCACTGGGCGCGATTGGGTTGAAGAAACGCAGAGCGATGTGCACAGTCTTGGCGAATTGAAGTATTCCAAAGCAACCACTGACCCCGTCAAGGTTGTTGTCGCTGTGGCTCAAGACAGCACCGCTCAAAGTGTGTCTGATTTGCCGCCTGGTGTGCGCGTCAGCTCTGAATACCCAAGTCTGACCGAGCGTTATTTTGCCGAGCGCGGCATTCAAGCTGACATCCGTTTGTCTTATGGTGCCTCTGAAGCAAAGATCCCCGATATTGCAGACTGCATTGTTGACATTACGGAAACGGGACGAGCGTTACGCGCCGCCGGTCTGCGCGTGATTGACACGATGCTGGTGAGTTACACCGAGATGATTGCTAATAAGCAAGCTTTTGCTGACCCAGAGAAGCGTCACGCGATGAACCAGTTGATGACCTTATTGTTAGGCACTCTCGATGCGCGTGGCAAGGTGCTCGTGAAACTAAATGTTGGTACTGATGATTTGCAGAGGGTTCTCAATGTTTTGCCATCTGCCAAATCGCCGACAATTAGCGAACTCGCCGGTGGGGGATTTGCTGTTGAATCAGTTGTAGAAAAGCGCACGATTAACACCCTCATCCCTGCTCTCAAGGATGCCGGCGCTTCAGATCTTTTGGAAATGCCGATTTCCAAGATCGTGGCCTGACTACTTGTCATGTTAAGCGGCACTGTGACATCTTTTGATGCCCATGTTGGTCTTGGGCAAATCACGACTAGCGATGGCGCGATATTGATGTTTCATTGCGCGGAAATTGCAGATGGCTCGCGAGTCATAGATGTCGGGACCTCTGTGAATTTTGAATTGCTGACGAAGTTCAGTCGAAACGAAGCCAGTGCAATTCGTCCTGCCTGACGACCGTCGCACTCAAGACATTGTTGCGGTTTTGATGTCACTGCCGAGTGGCAAGGTTGTTTCCTATGGCGAGGTGGCTAGCGACGCTGGCTATCCCAAACAGGCGCGTTTTGTGGGTCGCGTCTTGGCCAAGTACGCCGAAGAGTTGGATCTTGCTTGGTGGAGGGTCGTCAATGCCCAGGGTCGTTTGGTGCCAGGACTTGAAGTTGAGCAACAGCGTTTGCTTCTTGCTGAGGGAGTGACGGTCAGCAATGGACGGGCGCGGCGCGCTACAGAGAATTCTTGACCTGTACAAAAGCAAGCCGAATATTCGCCAGGGCATCTTTGAGGACTTCAAAGTTTTCGCCGAGACGCTCCTGCAGACCTTCGACGAGGCAGGCCAGGGCATCGATCGCCAGTGCTGATTCAATAAGATCAGGGGGACTGCTGGTGAGATGGATGGCGGCTAGTTCGTAGAGACCCATGGCATGGTTCGAAATGACCATCTCGGCGGGTACTTCAGCTAAGCGTTGGCGGGCCTCGGCGACGGCTTCAAGGGATTCGGCCACTTCTGGCTCGATGTTGTCTTCGTTGCGGGCGCTATTCATGGGATCTTCCTCTGGGTGTTTCGGGGACTATGACCGTTTTTGGGCCTCGGGCGGCTACGCTATCTCTCACAACTGAGGCGAAGTGGGGTTGTTGCCCCCACCTGACCATCTCCGAGCAATCGGAACGTGCGTTCAGGTCATTGCGAGAAGGCTGCGACAGCGGCTAACCCGTGTCGACTTCGCGTCGCCATGTATCCGTAACTCCGGGAGGTTAGCCCTTTGCACAGAAGTGAACAGCCATAGCACCGCCAATAGCCGAACCTCGCTATAACGAACGCATCCGCGCTCGTGAAGTGAGGGTGATCGGACCCGATGGAGCGCAATTAGGAATCAAGACCGTCCCAGACGCCTTGGCCCTCGCTCGAGAGATTGACCTTGACCTCGTTGAAGTCGCACCTCTTGCTAACCCACCGGTCTGCCGCATCATGGATTATGGCAAGTTTCGGTATGAAGAGTCCCAACGAGCGCGCGAAGCACGTAAGAAGACGGCTCACGTCACCGTTAAAGAAGTCAAATTCCGACCCAAGATTGGGCGCGGCGACTTCGACACCAAGGTGCGTCACGTACAGGGATTCCTCGCCGAAGGCCACAAGGTCAAGGTGTCACTCCAGTTTCGTGGCCGAGAAATGGCTCACCCAGAGTTGGGGAGCAAAATTCTCGATGAAGTCATTGAAAAGATTTTGAGCGTTGGCAAAGTGGAAACACAAGCTCGGCTTGAAGGACGCAGCATGACAATGGTTCTCGTTCCTGACAAAAAACCAGTGAAGAAAGAAAAAGCAGCAACTGCCGTTGAATCGGAAGTGGATGTCAATCCAGCTGTTGAGATCGAAACTGCACTGGAAACAGCACCCCTCGAAGTTATAGAAACTCCAGCAGTCTCCGAAGAATAAATTTCCGAACACCCTTGATTAAAGGACACCAGTCATGCCAAAGATGAAGACCAGCAAAACAGCCGCCAAGCGGTTCAAGAAGACCGGCACCGGCAAAATTCGTCGTCTGCAGCAGAACCGTCAGCACTTGTTCGAAAAGAAGCCGTCCACTCGTACCCGCCGTCTCGACGGCATGGTTGATGTGCACTCCGGTGATATCAAGAAGATCAAGCGTCTACTCGGCCTGCGCTGAGTTTTACCCCCACCACATACGTCACAAGATAAGAACGAGAGAAGGGAAATCCGATGGCCAGAGTTAAGCGTGCAGTCGGTTCGAAGAAGCGTCGTAAGCAGACGCTAGAACGTGCCAAAGGTTATTACGGTAATAAAAGTCGTTCCGTGCGTGCTGCCAATGAGCAGGTCATGCGTTCGGGTCAGTATGCATTCCGCGATCGTCGAGCCAAGAAGGGTGAGTTTCGCCGTTTGTGGATTCAGCGCATCAATGCGGCCTGTCGTCTTCATGACATGAGCTATAGCCGTTTCATTGATGGGTTGAATAAGGCTGGTATCGAAGTTGACCGCAAGATCTTGTCTGATCTGGCTGTCACCGACCTTGCTGCATTCGGTCACCTCTGCGAGGCGGCCAAGGCGGCACTCGCCTGAGCGAGATCTCCTGAACCACGAACTGGTTCTCAGCAATCCAAGTGTTCAACGACTGCGGCGCCTTGCGGGGCGTCGCAGTTCGCGTGACGAGGAAGGTGCCTTCATTGTCGAAGGCGCGATTTTGATTGCCGAAGCAGTGCGCGCCGGCTGGCATGTTGAAGCACAGTTCTTGACACCTGGAGCCAGTCCGATTGATGGTGCGGGGACGGTCAATTTTTTAGCTGATGGAGTGATGGAGAAGGTTGCCACGACTGAGACTCCGCAACCGATTCTCGCCGTTGTCACGCGACAATTTGCCGACGCAGACATATTGACGTCAGCTTCTTTCGTGATCGTTGCCGATGGCATTTCTGATCCTGGCAATCTCGGCACAATGTTGCGTTCTGCTGAAGCCGCTGGTGCTGATGCGTGTGTCGTGACATCGGGTTCAGTAGATCCGAGTAACCCGAAAGTGGTGCGCTCGTCTGCTGGCAGCATTTTTCGCCTGCCGATCCTAGAGAGGGTCTCGCTCGAAGATGTGGCGCGTGCGGGCCTGATCTGTGTGGGTACCTCATCACATCTCGGTGGTGAATACACCTCATTCGACTGGACACGCAGAGTTGCCGTGGTGCTTGGAAATGAGGCACACGGGCTTGCAGATGCCTCGGCGGTTGATGAATGGGTGACCATTCCCCAATCGGGTGCAGGGGAGAGTTTAAATGTGGCTATGGCCGCCACCGTGTTGTGTTTTGAAGTTGCTCGTCAGCGTAGGGCAGCCTCGGGTACGGTGGTCTTGCCATGATTGTTGACATCAATGCCGCCCGTGCTGCCGCTGAGCTGAGTATTGCGAATGCCTCAACCATTGATGAGTTGCGCCAACTCGATACTGAACTTTTGGGCAAAAAGGGTCCGCTCGCTCTGCTGAAGAATGGCCTCGGCAAATTGGCCACAGTGGATGAGAAAAAAGCCGCCGGGCAAGCCCTCAACGAAGCGATGTCTGCTGTTGAATTCACACTTGCGCAACGGCGGGCGTTACTCGGTCGTGCTGAGCGAAATGTGCAGTTATCTTCTGAGGCTCTTGATCTCACGGAGCATTTTGCTGCTCCTGGTCGGGGTAAATCTCATATCGTCACTCAGGCGTGGCAGAGACTGGAAGATGTTTTTGTTGGTCTTGGATTCCAAGTTGCCGAAGGACCTGAGGTGGAAACCGATTGGTACAACTTTGAGGCCTTAAACATGCCGCCCTCGCATCCGGCGCGCAGTATGCACGACACTTTCTACGTTGATCACGGTCAGCCTGGGAGTACGGTCCTTCGTACGCACACCTCGCCAGTACAAATTCGCGTGATGCAAAATGTGGCACCCCCGATCTACATGATTATGCCTGGTCGTGTGTTTCGTAATGAAACAACTGATGCCACACATCTCGCAGTCTTTCATCAGATCGAAGGCCTCGTGATTGACCGTGGCATCACCCTGGCTGATTTGGCGGGAACGATTGAAGCCTTTACTCAGGCTTTCTTCGGAGCCGGATTCACGAGTCGTCTGCGCCCAAGTTATTTCCCGTTCACTGAGCCCTCTGCCGAGTTTGATATCCGCACGCCAAAGGGTGATTGGCTTGAACTCGGAGGTTGCGGCATGGTGCACCCCAATGTTTTGCGCGCTGGCGGACTTGACCCCGAGGAATGGAGCGGCTTCGCATTCGGCTTCGGCATTGATCGCATGGCTAAGGAACGACATGGTGTGGGCGATGTCCGAGAGATGTATACCAATGACATTCGATTCATTGAGCAGTTCTGAGAGATAGCGATGAAGATTGTCCACTCTTGGTTGCGTGATCTAGCGGCTCTTCCCGATGACACTGAAGCGATTTCATTTGCCTTATCAGATATCGGTCTTGCTGTTGAAGGTGTTGAAAAAGTTGGCGCAACTGTGGCGGGTGTGATCACCGCGCGGGTCATTAAAACGGAACGTCATCCCGATGCCGCCAAAGTACATCGCGTCTTTCTTGATAATGGTGATGGCACCGAACACCACGTGTGGTGTGGGGCCTTTAACATGCAAGCCGGCGACATCATCCCGTGGGCAACGCCCGGTACGACGATGCCCGACGGCCGCTTGATCGAAACCAAACCCATAGTTGGTATCCCGAGCGAAGGTATGTGTTGCTCGGCTCGCGAACTTGGTCTCGGCGATGATCACGAGGGTATTTTGATCATGGATCCAGCCACACCGCTTGGCATTCCCTACGGTCAAGCACTTGGTCTTGCCGAAGAGATTGTGTACGACATTGATGTGTTGCGCAATCGTCCCGATGCGTATGGGCATATTGGCGTGGCTCGTGACTTGGCTGCTCGGTTCAAGGTGCCGTTTAATCAATCTGTTCCGACGTTGGACGTCACTGGAGATAGTCGGAGTGCACCAGTAGAAATCGTCGCTGGTGATCGTTGTGCGCGATTCACGACGATCATTATCAGTGGCATTCGCATCACGCAATCGCCTGACTGGATGGTCAGTCGCCTGGCAGCGGCGGGCATGCGCTCAATCAATAACGTGGTTGACGTCTCGAACTACGTCATGCTCGAAACCAATCAGCCAAATCATGCCTACGATTTCGAAACACTCGGTGGTGGAGGATTCAAGATTCGTTTAGCCGCCGAGGGTGAAAAAATCACCACGCTTGACGGTGTTGAGCGATCTTTGACAGCTGATGATCTGTTGATTTGTGATGCGACCAATCGACCTATCGGTATCGCTGGAATTATGGGCGGTCAAAACACAGAGATCAGCCCACAGACAACGGTCGTGGCCTTGGAAACAGCATGGTTTGAACCCATCGCGGTGATGCAGTCCGTGGCTCGCATGAATTTGCGTAGTGAAGCCTCGGCCCGCAACGAGCGCGGCATGGATCCCTTTGGTATTGACACCTCAATTGCGCGCTTTGTTGAACTTCTCCGTGCGACCTGTCCAGACCTCGTGGTTCATCAAGGCATGGTGGACGAACGCAGTGAATCAATTCCGCCGACCAAAGTCATTGCAGTTCGTCCTCCACGAGTGAGTGCGTTGCTCGGGTCAACTTTTACCGCAGAGCAGATTCGTGCTCTCATTGAGCCCATCGGTTTTTCGTGTGAAACCTCTAAAGATTCTCTGACCGTCACGGTTCCATCCTGGCGACCCGATTGCACCCTTGAAATTGACATCGTTGAAGAAGTGGCACGCCATTTTGGTTACGACAATCTTGGTAAGACTGTTCCGAAGTCAACCCAACCAGGTGGATTGAGCGTGATTCAGCATCGCCGCCGCCGACTTCATGAGATTCTTCTCGGCCTTGGTTTCAATGAAGCGATGCCACATCCATTTTTGACTGACGGCGATCTATCCAACGCAGGCTTACCTGATGTGGCAGTTCGCTTGGTAAATCCGCTCGTCGTTGGTGATGATGTGCTGCGCACTTCCTTGCGACCTGGTTTGCTGAAAGCTATTGCTTTCAACGAATCTCATCGACGTACCGGAGTGAGTTTCTACGAGATCGGACATGTCTATCCGACGAGTTCGGATATTTTGCCTGATGAGTCCGAAGCACTCGGTGTCGTCATCGCTGGATCTGATGCGCCGCGGGCAGTCGCAGTGTGGCGCGAATTAGCAACGGCTATGGGTTGGGGAGCGCGCTTGGATCAGTCGCTTGTGCCGTCAGGTTTGCATCCGACACGATCAGCAACTTTGTCTGCTGGAAAAGATGTCGTCGGTGCAGTTGGCGAAATTCATCCTGATGTGTTGGACGCCTACAACATCACCCAACGGGTCGCCGTCCTTGAATTGAATCTTTCGCGCCTCTTGGCGATTGAACCCAAGGTCGCCCAATGGAAACCCACGAGTCGCTACCCATCTAGCGATATTGACTTGGCTTTCACCGTGCCAACATCGGTAACTGCGGAAAAAATTGAGAAGGCTCTGCGTCAAACGGCCGGTGCACTCTTGGTTGATCTGACATTGTTTGATGTCTATCGCGGTAAAGATGCAAGCGATTCTCGGAGTCTTGCTTTCCGTTTGCGCTTACAGGCTCATGATCGAACGTTGACTGATGCTGATGTGGCTGCCGTGCGCGAGAAGTGCATCGCTGGTGCTACAAAACTTGGCGCCCAACTCCGCTAACCCACCACCAGTTCCACCAATTAGTTGAGTGTGGGGTCGCTTGGGCAGTCAGCCAACCAACTGGCTTCACCTTTTTGTCGACGCAAAACTGTTTCCCATAAATCCTCGGGAGTCTGCGTGAATACATCACTCACGAGAGCATTCAGCACCAACCACGCGCCACCTTCAAGTTCGGCATCAAGTTGTTGGGGTCCCCATCCGGCGTAACCGTGAAAGATACGGAGCAAACTTGGACGAGGGTCTAATAGAGCGGGATCGCAGTCAAGGTCAATCGGGGCCACGCAATCCACAGACACGAAAGTTTGGCCGTCAGGAGTTTTCCCAGGAATCATCCCGAGGGCGATCAGGGCATGGGTTTCGACTGGTCCGCCGCTAAAAAGTACTTGGGGTGGGGTCAAGAGATCCACCCACGAGTCAAGTTCGATCCTGAGCTCATTGCTGGAACGGTTCAGCATCAGACCCAATGCGCCGCCTTCGTTATGTTCCAACATGAACAGCACACTGCGGTCGAAGTTGGGGTCAGTCAGGGGCGGGGCCGCAACTAAAAGTCGGCCCTTCGTCGATGGTAGGGAAAATCCGCGAGAACGGGCCATCTCCCCATGTTCTCACGCCTGTTGTCCAAGCGCAGTTACGAGCGCATTAGTAAGGTCGTTGTATTCCTATACATGACACTGTATGATTATTCCCCGTGAACACAGCAGTCAAAAAAGTCGCCATTATCGGGGCCTCGGGATATACCGGGGTTGAACTGATGCGCCTGATCGCGGGTCACCCGAACCTCGAGTTGGTTCTTGCCACCGGCGATAGCCAGGCTGGGTCGCTGATCTCCTCGTTGTATCCCAGTTTGGCGGCGTCCTACCCCGAGATGGTCTTCGCCGACTCGGACCCGACCACTTTGACCCAACAAATCGCTCAACAAGTCGACGGCGTGGATGTGGCCTTTCTTGGAATCCCACATGAGGCGAGTCTTGCCCTAGCACCAGTTCTCGTTGGCAAAGTCGGATGCGTGGTCGATCTTTCGGCTGCCTATCGGCTGCAAGACGCTTCGGCGTATCCCAAGTGGTACGGATTCACTCATGACCAACCTGAACTTCTCGCGCAAGCTGTCTACGGACTTCCCGAACTTCATAGGAAGCAACTTGTTGGCGCACAGTTGGTTGCAACTCCTGGTTGTTATGTCACGGCTGCGACTTTGGCTCTTGCTCCATTGGTGCGATTAGGCCTCATCATCAATTCGGGAATCATCGTCGATGCGGCCAGTGGTGTATCTGGTGCCGGTCGCCAAGCCAAGCAGTCCAACAGTTTCACCACGGTGAACGAGGACATGAATGCTTACGGATTACTTGATCACCGTCATACACCTGAGATGCAAGAACAGATAGGCGCACAAGTTCTGTTCACGCCGCATCTGGCGCCGATGAATCGGGGGATCCTGGCAACGTGCTACGCCCGACCCACTGACCCCAGCCACACATCAACGGAGTCCTTGCTCACAGCCTTAAAAGAGTTTTATGCTGACGAACCATTTGTCGTGGTACGTGAGCAATCTCCATCAACCAAAGCCACGCTCGGCTCGAATGCGGTACATATCACTGCGCGTTTCGACGAGAGAACCGGATACGTCATTGTCGTTAGTGCCTTAGACAACTTGTGTAAAGGCGCATCGGGTGGTGCAGTGCAAGCAGCCAATGTGGCCCTTGGGCTTCCAGAGACCGCTGGTCTGACTTCGATAGGGGTATATCCATGAGTGCGCAAAGTAATGTGTCATTGACGACGGTGCTGAGTCCGGAGTCGCGGGCTGCGGTGCTGATTGAAGCATTGCCGTACATTCGTCGCTTCGCCGACAAAGTCGTTGTGGTGAAATACGGTGGCAACGCCTTAGCCGGAGCGTCCGAAGCCGATGCGTTGGCGCTTTTTGCTGAAGATATTGTTCTGATGCGACTTGTTGGTCTCAAGCCAGTTGTTGTCCACGGTGGTGGACCGCAAATCAGTGCCCTGATGACGCGCTTAGGTAAAACAACGGAGTTCCGTGACGGTCTGCGGGTGACCGATGCCGAGACCGTTGATATTGCGCGAATGGTTTTGAGCGGACAAGTCAATCCACAAATCGTGGCAGCAATAAATGTTCATGGGCGATTCGCTGTCGGCGTCAGTGGTGAGGATGCCACCTTGATCACTGCGAGTGCCAAAGATCCAGAACTTGGTTTCGTTGGTGACGTAGAAAAAATCAACCCTGGAATCTTGCAACGCCTACTTGATGACGAATTCGTTCCCGTTGTCGCCACGATCGGCGTTGACGCAAGCGGTCAGGCCTACAACATCAATGCTGACACCGTTGCTGGTGCTATTGCCGAGGCATTAGGTGCCGAAAAGTTGGTGTATCTCACCGACATTGAAGGACTGCGACGCATAGTCACTGACGCTGAGAGTTTGATCCGTCAAACAACGCCAGACGAACTCGATGAACTGATGAACGATGGAACGATCGCCGGGGGAATGATTCCCAAGGTCGAGAGTTGTGTTCATGCTGTGCGCAACGGAGTCAAACGCGCCCACATTTTAGATGGTCGGATCCCTCACGTTTTATTGCTCGAACTGTTTACTGATTCGGGTATCGGAACGATGGTCGAATCCAAGAAATTCGCAACCCCAGGAGTCGTCTCATGAGTGCACATATGTTTGCAACTGCTGGTCAGCCCCACTGTCCATTTATGCCAGTCTTTGGCGCTCCGGCAGTGATGTTTGAACGGGGTTTAGGGACCGAATTATGGGACACCGATGGCAAGCGTTACCTTGATTTCTTATCAGGTATCGCTGTTGTCTCGCTTGGACACAGCAATCCAGTCATTGCCTCAGCGGTGTCTGAACAATTAAATACTCTGCTGCATGTGAGCAATTTTTTCGCTAATCCAATGGCCACTAAAGCCGCACTGGCGATCAACGAGTTGATGTTTGAAGCCTCGGGCGCACATGGTCAAGTGTTCTTGTGCAACAGCGGGGCAGAAGCCAACGAGGCTGCCCTCAAGTTGGCGCGAAAATTCGGTGGCCGTGGGCGCCATGTTGTGATCTCGGCATTAGGTAGTTTCCACGGTCGCACCTTGGCTGCCTTGGCGGCAACTGGACAGCCCGCCAAACACGAGCCTTTCCAGCCAATGCCTGATGGTTTTCGCCACGTTCCATTCGGTGATCTTGCGGCACTCACAGCAGCCATTGATCCGAGCGTGGCAGCGATTCTCATTGAGACCGTGCAAGGCGAGGGCGGAGTCATCCCCGCATCAAAGGAATATCTTCAAGGTATCAGGAGTCTGTGCGATGAGCGTGGTCTTTTGATGATGATTGACGAAGTTCAGACTGGCATGGCGCGAACGGGCGAGTGGTTTGGATTTCAACATGCGGGCGTGGTGCCTGATGTAGTGACGCTGGCAAAGGCGTTGGGCAATGGTTTCCCCGTTGGTGCCTGTTGGGCCAAGCAAGAATCAGCAGCGGTCTTTCAGCCTGGTGATCATGGCTCGACCTATAGCGGTACGGCAATAGCCGGAGCAGCGATTTGCGCAGTCATCAATCAGATGCGTGACATCAATGCTCCAGTTTTGGCGCGTGATAAGGGTCTGTATCTCGCTGAAGAATTATCCAAGGTTGCGGGAGTTGTCGAAGTGCGCGGGCAAGGCCTTTTACGGGCAGTTGAATTAGGACCGAACCGAGATGCGAAAGCGGTGTATCTGGAACTCTTGAATGAGGGTGTCGTCACCAACGCAGTGAATGCCACATCATTGCGACTTGCTCCACCGATCACTGTGTCGATTGCCGAAATGGATGAAGTAGTTGCCAAGATCGCCACTGTTCTAGCCAAAGGAGTGGGCCTCACTGCCACCCCAGCATGAAACACTTACTGAACATCACCGATCTGGACATTGACGAGATTCATCAGGTTCTTGAGTTGGCTCAACGTCAGCCCTCAAGTCTTGGTTATCCACTGCGTTCAAGCGATGGTACGCCTATCGGCGCCGCGCTGATTTTTGAAAAGCCATCCAATCGAACGCGACACAGCATGGAGATCGCTGTCGTGCAACTCGGTGGACATCCGATTTATACCCGTGGCGAAGAAGTCGGTCTCGATACCCGCGAGCCAGTTGAAGATGTGGCGCGAATTATGTCTGGCTATCACGGCTTGATCGCTGCCAGAGTTTTCAAACATGGGATTGTCGAGCGCCTTGCAAGTGCTAGTTCGGTGCCGGTCATCAATATGTTGAGCGATTTTTCTCATCCTCTGCAGGGTCTCGCTGACGCTTTGACAATGGTGCAAGAGTTCGGAAGCCTGAGTGGAAAAACTGTGGCTTATGTTGGCGATTACAACAATGTGGCGCGTTCACTAGGAGAGATTTGCGTGATCCTTGGCGCTCATTATCGACTCGCTTGTCCAGAGGGATATGACGCTTCAAGCGATGAGTTGCAACGCATCTCCTCTTTGGGATCAGGATCCATTGAACAATCGTCTCGACCACAAGAAATTGTCGCTGGGGCGCATGCTCTGCACACAGATACGTGGGTGTCAATGGGTCAAGAGGCCGAGAAAGCGCAACGTCTGGAAATCTTCGGAGCTTTTTCTATCACTGCACAGATGATGGCATTGACTGCTTCAGACTCAATCTTCATGCATTGCCTTCCGGCCTATCGCGGCTATGAGGTGACGGCTGAAGTCATTGATGGCTCAGCCAGCAGAGTTATTCAGCAAGGTCACAATCGTCTCCATGCCTCACGGGGCGTGATTGCACACATGTTGGGAGTCAAACTATGAGTACCAAGGCGCAACGTCAGCAACTGATTGTCACTTTGATCTCGCAGCAAGCTGTCACCAATCAACCTGCGTTGGTTGAACTTTTGCTCAGTCACGGTATCAGCGCCACTCAAGCCACGGTCTCGCGCGACCTTGAGGACTTAGGGGCAGTCAAGGTCCGTGTTCCAGGTGGTGACACGGTGTACGCAATTCCCGAGTTCGCCCCCGCGCGACTGGCGCCGCAGGAACAGTTGCGCCGAGTGATGGGCGAGTGGGTGGCCGATGTTCAACACAGCGGTCCGATGGTTGTCGTGCGAACACCACCAGGGTGCGCGCATGTTGTCGCCTCGGCTCTGGATCGCAGTGGAATGTCGGGGCTGATCGGCACTGTTGCAGGCGATGACACGATTTTTTGTATCGCTTCAGAAGAGGTGGGCGGTGCCGATATGGCGAACCGACTGCGCGATTTAGCGGGCATTACCATGGATACGAAAGCGAGAAAAGTTTCGTGAGTACGCAGGAAAACTCCAAGACATTGTGGCACGGAAGATTTTCCGCTGGGCCGGCAGACGAGTTGATGGCCTACACCGCAAGCCTGCCTTTTGATCGACGTTTATGGCTCGATGACATCAATTGCTCGCGTGCCCATGTCAAAGGTTTGGGTCACGTTGCAATCTTGACAGTCAGCGAACGAGATTCCATTTTGCAAGCTCTTGACACAGTCGAAAATGAGATGTCATCAGGTGCGTTTGTTTTCGCACCCAGCGACGAAGATATTCACACCGCTGTGGAACGGCGGGTCACAGAAATTTGTGGAGCGACAGGTGCCAAATTACATACGGGTCGGAGTCGCAACGATCAATCTGTGACTGGACTTCGGCTGTGGTGCAAGCGCGAGGTTCCGCTCGTGATTCAACGTGTCGTCGCGCTACAAGAAACTTTGTTGACTCGCGCCCGTGAAGCGGGGACAGGTGACGACGCTGTGTATCTACCGGGCTACACCCATGTACAACGCGCGCAGCCAGTTCTTTTGGCGCATCACCTTCTTGCTCATGGTTGGGCCTTAGGTCGCGATATCGACCGTTTGCGAGATGCCCTGAGGCGTGCCGATGTATCGCCGCTTGGTGCTGGTGCCTTGGCAGGTTCGTCACTTCCATTAGATCCATCGTTTACAGCCAAGGAACTCGGTTTTGCGCGACCATTTGAAAACTCACTCGACGCAGTCAGCGACCGCGATTTTGTAGCCGAGATTTTGTTTGGGCTCTCCATGATTGCAATTCACTTGTCACGAATTGGTGAAGAGTGGGTTCTGTGGACCAGCGATGAATTCGGATTCGCGGTACTTGATGATGGATACGCAACAGGTTCGTCGATGCTTCCGCAAAAGAAGAACGCTGATATCGCTGAATTAGCACGTGGTAAAGCAGGTCGAGTGATCGGTGATCTCGTCGGCTTATTGACAACGCTGAAAGGTCTTCCACTGGCCTACAATCGCGATTTGCAGGAGGACAAAGAACCACTGTTCGATGCCATGGATCAAGTGTCACTGGCATTATCTGCATTAAACGGAATGATTGCTACGGCGCGTTTCGTTCCTGAACGAATGAAGTCAGCGGCCGATGCACCGACAATGGCGGCCACCGACCTTGCCGAGTTTTTGGTGCGCGCTGGTATGCCATTTCGTGATGCTCACGGAATCGTTGGGGCACTGGTACGTCGTTCGCTCAACGGAGAAGGTTCATTGGTCGAGTTGGTCACTGCAGAACCGACATTGGGCGCTGACGCAGCAGCATTAATTGCGCCAGGTGTTGGTGTCACGATGCGCACAACTCCAGGTGGTGCGGGTCCTCAGCCAGTCACCGTACAACTCAAGAAGTTTTCCGCGGCACTTGCAAGTTGGAAAAACGCATGACCTTGAGACTCTTCGGCGAAGTGCTCGTCACGATGCTGGTGATTCTTGATCCGCCGGGCAATGTGCCAATTTTCTTGGCGGTCACTCGACAACTGTCAGAGAAAGAACGGAATCGTGCAGCCTTCTTGGCTATCGGCACCGCGTTTTTAGTGATTGTTTTGTTTGCCTTCGGAGGGCAGACAATTCTTGACTACTTGCATGTTTCTGTGCCGGCATTGCAAGGTGCAGGCGGTCTGCTTTTGTTGTTGGTTGCACTGCAACTTCTTTATGGCAAGGGTGGAGATGATGGATATATAGAGGCCACACCGGAACAACGCACATCAGTCGCCATGGTTCCCCTCGGTACACCGTTACTGGCTGGTCCAGGAGCCATCGTGGCGACGATCGTATTCTTCGGCAAGGCAGATGGTTTTAATGAATCAGCCACAGTGCTGCTGGCTATCGCAGTCGCTCTATTTATTTCGATGATTGCCTTGCGATTCAGTGGCCTCGTGCAAAAAATTGTCCGTCCGACAGGCGTGTTGTTGCTCGCTCGAGTTGCGGGAATGATCTTGGCAGCTGTTGCTGTGCAGATGATCGCTGATGCAGTGACTGAATTCGTTCGTGTCGGCTCGCAGGGGATGTAAGACAATGTCGTATGTACATACCCTCCGAGTGCGTTATGGCGAGTGCGATATGCAACGTGTTGTCTTCAATGCAAACTATTTCGCCTATTGCGACGATGCGGTTGACACATGGACCCGATTGGCTTTGGCTGATGAATTAAAGAAGGCTGGAACGACAACCGATCTGCATGCTGTCGGATTTGATTTTATGCTCAAGACCACGCAACTCACGTGGCATTCACCAGTAAAGTTCGGTGACACACTGGATATGAAGTGTGAAGTCTCCCGGTGGGGGAACAGCAGCTTTGATGTTGCGATCAATGGAGTAGTCAAGGGTGATTCACGATTTGACGCAGTGATTACCTATGTCAGTGTCGACCCCGTGACGCAACGGCCCGCACCGATCCCGGACATTGTCAGGGAATCTCTCTCGTAGCGGTTTGAATCGTGCTTAACTAGACACATGGAAGACTTAGCGATTTTGGCCACGGTCATTATTGGCTCGGTCATCGTGCTTGGCCTTCTGGCGATATTGGCACTGCGCGCTTCATCAGGTTCATTTCTGCGACGTTTGATTGGCTTAGTGATCGGTCTTTTGGCATCTGTGGCAGGTGCATTTTTGGCTCTGCTTGAAATTGGGATTGGAGTCCGGGCTATAGGGGGAGTGGTTTTTATCCTTGGAGTGTTAGCAGTCGTGAATAATTTGCGTCGTGGGCGTACAAATCACAATTCCCAATGAATCCAATTCCCGTGTGGATGAGTACGCGCTAGGCGCGTACTGACCTGTTGTCCGTTGCGCCAGGTGACGAGCGAAATGACAGTGATATCTTCGCCATCACTGCTGCTGACAGGGAGTTCAGGAGTCTCAAGTGGGCTTTCTGCGATGACCCAACTGACATCGGTGGTTGTGCCGATACGAACAAGCTCATTGATGAAACTGTTGCGTTGAGCGGGGGAGAGGTAATTCATGACCCAACTTGTTGTGACGGTTGGATGACCGTAAGCAGATGCCTCAGCAACAAGACGCACTATGTTTTTGACAGCATCACCAGTGTCAATTCGTAAGTTGCTCTGGCGTGCGAGATCAATCGCGCTGTGGAGTCGCGTGAACCTGTCAACTTGGTCAGGCCAGACACACGCTTGTAGCCAGCGCACTGCGACTTCGTCATGCACATCAATCGGCTGGGCGTCGATCCCAACCGACCAATTCACTATCGGAACGTGATCAATGAGCGGAGGCTGCCCGCGCACATCGCATTGAATCGTGAGAGCTGATGTATCGCCGATTCTTCCGCTTGGGTGAATGTCAAAGGCGAGTTTTGGAAAAAGTAGATTCAATCCAGCGCTCGTACCGACATCGATGTGTGCCAGCGGTCCGAGTTCACGCTCAAGCATCGCGAACGGGAAAAGGAACCAGTTGCTTCGTCTTATCTCGTTGGTCTGCGTTGATCGAGTAGCAAGCAACGTAGACATCTCGTCGCGATGTTCAAGCACGAACTGCACGAAGAGATCACCGGCGTCGCCGTCGGGCTCACGTGTGGAGATATTCGGGTAATGCGCCGCCAGTTCGCCCGTTGGATTGCTTAACAACAGATGGTGAGCGCAGGCAAATAACAACACGGGTATGCGTTGCAGGACGGGAGCCGCAGACATCAGGTCCAAGATCGTTGCTTCATTCGCGACTCGATCGGCAATCTTGCTGTATAGCGGGGCCGCTCGCTGGTGTGTGACCGCAAACCGACGGAAGGTCTCGGCGAGTTGGTGCATAAATATCACCGTAACTGATCAGTCCTATTGGGGTGCAGAACTGAGATAATGCCTAGGTATGTCTTCTCCAACCTCAGGTGAGCAGTTCCTCGCCGACCTTGATGCGCGTGGTTTAATCCACGATTCCACTGACCGATCTGCGCTAGCAGCCCGCCTGAGTGACGGCCCAATCGGGGTCTATGTGGGGTTTGACCCGACGGCTGATTCGTTGCATGCCGGCAACTTATTAGGTCAAGTCATGCTGCGTCGTTTTCAATTGGCGGGGCATCGACCAGTCGTTCTTGCCGGTGGTGCAACGGGGATGGTCGGCGATCCAGGTGGCCGAAGTGAAGAACGAAATCTTCTTGATCGCGACACGTTGAATCACAATGTGGCATGTGTCAAACGACAGTTGGAAAAGATTCTTGATTTTGATGCTGCGTCATTAAACGCTGCACGTCTTGTTGACAACGCCGAGTGGACTGCTCCCATGGGGACACTTGAATTTCTCCGCGATGTTGGAAAATATTTCACGGTCAATCAAATGGTTGCTAAAGAATCTGTTCGTGCACGAATGGAAAGCGAACACGGAATTTCTTATACCGAGTTCAGTTACATGTTGCTACAAGCCAATGATTTCAGGCATTTATGCGAACATCAGAATGTTGAAATGCAAATGGGTGGTTCTGATCAATGGGGAAATATCACAGCAGGTACTGATCTCATTCGTCGTCGTTTGAGTCGATCTGGTTTTGGTTTGACGTGGCCTTTGTTGACACGTAGCGATGGCGCGAAGATGGGCAAGTCAGTACACGGAGCGTTGTGGTTGGACGCCGAGAAAACTAGTCCGTATGAATTCCGTCAGTATTGGATGCAGTTACCTGATGAAGATGTTGAACGTTTTTTGTTGCAACTCACGTTGCGAACTGTCGATGACATTCACTCGGTGATGCTTGATCATCTCAAGGCCCCGGAAAAACGCGTGGCGCAAAAAGTTCTTGCGCATGACGTGACCTGTTTGGTTCACGGTGCGCCAGCGGAGAAAGCCGCTGAAGAGGCAGCGGAGATCTTGTTCGGGGGAGACCCGAACACCGCTTCGGTGCAGGCGCTTCAGGTCGTGGCCCGTGAAGTCCCCTCAACTGACGTTCGTCAGAGCGATCTGGGGGATCTGATTGGGGTTTTGGTCGCCAGTGGTTTAGCGGCCTCCAACGGCGAAGCTCGACGGACTTTGACCCAAAACGGTTATAAGGCCAACGGACAACCCCTACATGAGACAAAATCCCTGCTAGATGTGGATTTATTGCCTGGTGGCTATATCCTTTTGCGCAAGGGCAAGACGAATTTCCATCTTTTGCATGTCACCGGGTGAAAACCCTGCGTGTCCCGCAAATTAAATGAGAATTAATCTGCTCGGCAGGTTGGTGACACCATTTTGGTTCGCTAGATTTGCAACTCGCCCCTAAGGGCCAGTCTTGACTGGTTGGGGCATCGGCACCAACATGCTGGAAAAGGGTTTTACCCTGCTCTGATGTGTGTGCCCCGAGCTTAGGCTCCTTGAAAACGGAAGAGAAGACTGAACGCACAGTGCGGGCAGACATTCGAGAGGGCTTGGTTTTCCATGCTCCGACGGAGAGTCTGTCTGTCAATTCAAAACGGTTCAACTTCGGTTGAACCAAAATATAATTAATGGGTCGAGCTTCGGCTCGACTCGCCAGATCGCAGTACAACAATGCTCGGGTATTCCCCTGGGTAGTACTGCGCTCTTGTCGAACGCACTGATGATGACACGATCGAGCAATCGAACGGATAGTTGTCAGTTAGTTCTTGACGGAGAGTTTGATCCTGGCTCAGGACGAACGCTGGCGGCGGGCTTAACACATGCAAGTCGAACGAGGTTCACCGAGTAGCAATACGAGGGAAGACCTAGTGGCGAACGGGTGAGTATCACGTGAGAAACCAACCCCGGTCTCTGGGATAACAGTTGGAAACGACTGCTAATACTGGATGTCGTCGTACCCTCGCATGGGGGGATGACGAAAGGGTTACCGGATCGGGACGGTCTCGCGGCCTATCAGCTTGTTGGGGAGGTAACGGCTCACCAAGGCTTCGACGGGTAGCTGG